>NZ_JBALMG010000076.1:0-58245 GCF_036963225.1 Bacillus sp. JJ783
TCCTTATGTTAACATCTTCATTTTTCTATGTCAACTAAGTTTTTTAATTTCTTTTTTGTCGTTTTCTGCGTTTCTGCATCAGCGACGTTTATTAATTTATCATATACTTACTCTTAACGTCAATACTTTTTAATAAAAAATTCTTTTTCTTACATAACGAATACATTCTTCCCTATTAGCAACTCTCCGAAATAAACAAAAAATGATTTTATACCTTTCTTCCATCGCCTTTTTTACAACGCTATGTATACGCTCATCTTCAAAATCAAATAAAAGTTCCTCTAATTCTCTCTTCAGTATGTATTCCATTTCTTTTTTCTCTTCCTTCGTCAACATAATCCCAAGCAAATTATCACCCCAATAACTCCTTACGTGTACCGATAAACACCGCACTCATTTTCAATTATCAAGACTGCATCATCAAAAAACAAAATTCTATCACTCATTATATCCACCACTTACGATGTTAATCCCTGGTTCTCTTTTTTTAATTTAAAGCATATATGTAACTGAAAAGGATTGGACAAAGGGGCGTAATATTATGTTTTTCTTTTTTATTACGAGTAAAAGGACATTTAAACACATTAGCTTAATAGTCGTACTTTCCTTATTTACAGCATGGCTACTCTTTTTAAAAACATATTCACATGAATCTGCTTTTTCAACTGCTACTGGCCCTAAAGTGATTTACAAAGGGGACACTGCCAAAAAACAAGTTGCATTCACGTTTGACATTAGTTGGGGAGACCAAAAAGCTATTCCAATCCTTAATACACTCAAAGAAAGAGAAATTAAGAATGCAACCTTCTTTCTCTCTGCTGCATGGGCTGAAAGACACCCTGATATTGTCGAACGCATCATGAAAGATGGACATGAGATTGGTAGTATGGGTTATAATTACACGTCCTACACTTCACTAGAAGCAAATGAAATACGACGAGATCTTTTACGGGCACAAGATGTTTTTACAAAACTTGGCGTAAAACAAGTCAAGCTATTACGTCCACCTAGTGGCGACTTTAACAAAACGACTCTTAAAATAGCGGAATCACTCGGATACACCATCGTTCATTGGAGTAACAATTCAAATGACTGGAAAAATCCCGGCGTAAATAAAATCGTTTCCACAGTCTCTAGCAATTTAAAGGGTGGAGATATTGTCTTATTACATGCTTCTGATTCTGCCCTTCAAACAAATAAAGCTTTACCATTACTCTTACAAAAATTAAAGAGCGACGGATATGAACAAACATCTGTATCGCAACTTATTTCCAACACAAGTACAAAAAGCGAAGATATTAAGTAGTCCCTTTCCACACGGTTCTTCACACATAAAAAGCTCCGCTATCTTTCGTTAAGATAGCGGAGCTTTTTTTATCCTAGTGTTTACAGACGATAAGAATCTGGTTAATTAAAAACCCATTCTCTTCTCATTAAGCTGACTTACTCTTTTGTCCAATTAAACGATGCAATACAAGTAACTGATATGCATTACATAATAGAAGTGGTATCACCATTAAATATAACCAATCTGTATCATTAATCCGGAGCGCTGGTACCCATTCAAGAATTGTTACAACAACCATAAAGAACAAAGCGGGAACAAATGCTTTTTTATTCGTTTCTTTACTCTTTATGTAAGCGACAATTGCCCCAAACACAATTAACATCCCAGCAACAAGTATGTTATTCCCTAACGAAACTTCCCCATTTGCAATAAGTACTGACCTTAAATAAACGAAATCAAACAATACGAACGCAATAAAGAACAGTTGCACTGCATTCCATAAAGAAGATGACCGAAACATCCCTAATCCAAAACGATGAATCGTTAAATATGCAAAGAACCCCATTTGACTTATAACACTAAAAATAAATCCTACGCCCATCAACCAGAAAGAAACTGCTAGAATCTCCTTTCCGTCGAAATTTTGAAAAAATTTAGCGTACTTGTCCCACTCTAAAACAAAACCAATAAAGACCGTGCTAATCCCACCAAGAAACAACGTCGTAAAAAATAGTCGTACCCACTTGCGGCTATTCACAACACATCCCCCATTATTCTTATATTTCTAATTAAATTGTATCAATGACAATTTCAAAAAGCTAGCCATGTTAATGTATAAATTCCTTAAAGAGATTTATATTAAAAAAAGAGAACTGTGCTGAAAGGAGCTCCAACTTATGAAACGGATGCTGCTCGTTTTGATTTCTTCTTTTCTATTTATGGCACTAGTGGCATGTGCACAAGAAAAAGAAGCAAAATCCGAACTTGATTATGATCAAACAAAAAAAATGATTGTTGATATTTTAAAAACCGACCAAGGAAAAAAGGCAATCCAAGATGTATTAACTGATGAAAAAATGAAACAAGCCCTCATATTAGATGAAACAGTAGTAAAGAAAACGATTGAAGATGCGATGGTATCTGAAAAAGGGCAACAATTCTGGGAAAAGCTCTTTAAAGACCCTGATTTCTCATCGAAATTTGCTAAAAGCATGGGAAAAGAACAAACAAAATTAATGAAAACTTTACTAAAAGACCCTGAATACCAATCAGGTGTTATAGAGATTATGAAAAATCCTGAAGTAGAGAAAATTATGTTACAAACAATGAAGAGTAAAGAATATCGTCAATATTTACAGCAAGTACTAACCGAAACTGCCGAAAGTCCACTCTTCCAAGCTAAGATGATTGACATCATTAGTAAAGGTGTACAAAAAGCTGAAAAAGGTGGGTCTGATAAGAAAGGCGCAGGCGGTGAAGGTGGTTCTCAAGATGGGAACAAAGAACAACAATAAAAATTATAGTAATGAGTGGACAACGTATATATTGTCCACTCATTACTACTTTATTTTTGTATAACAGCTGTTTTATCAATAACTGTCTCAGCTATCTTACGATAAATAAGACCCGTTGTATGTGTATCTTCATATACCGACGGCGCAAAGTCCTCTTTATTCCAATCAGGTTGTTGAAGTGGAATTCGACCAAGTACATCCGTTTGGAGTTCCGTAGCTAATTTATCTCCTCCACCTCTTCCAAACACATACTCTTTTTCACCAGTTGCTTTACTTTCAAAATACGCCATATTTTCAACAACACCAAGAATGCTGTGTTCTGTACGTAAAGCCATGGCTCCAGCGCGCGCTGCTACAAATGCCGCTGTTGGATGCGGCGTTGTTACAATAATCTCTTTACAAGCCGGCAACATCGAATGCACATCTAGAGCAACATCACCCGTACCTGGTGGTAGATCCAATACTAAGTAATCTAAATCACCCCATTCTACTTCTGTGAAAAAGTGATTTAACATTTTCCCAAGCATCGGTCCTCTCCAAATAACAGGTGCGTTATCTTCTACAAAGAATCCCATTGAGATTACTTTCACGCCTAGACGCTCCACTGGTATTATCTTATCACCTCTTACGATTGGGCGTTTTTCTATACCCATCATATCCGGTACACTAAAACCATAAATATCCGCATCAATGATACCAACCTTTTTTCCTAAACGAGCTAAAGCAATTGCAAGGTTAACTGAAACAGTCGATTTCCCTACTCCACCTTTTCCACTTGCTACCGCTAAAAATGTTGTATTTGAGTTCGGTGATAATAAGGATTCACTTTTCTCTTCCTCTTGCGGTGGTGCAAACTGGGCTAGTTCCTCTTCTGTAAATTCTGCAAAACGAAGTCCAACTGTTGTTGCTCCAAGTTCTTTTACTAACTTTACAATTCCAGACTGCAACTGCATTTGTTCCGCTGTACCTGTCTTTACAATCGCAATTTTAACACTTACATGTTCCTTCTCAGGCTTGACTGTTACCTCTTTAATTGCATTTGTTTCTTTTAACGTTTTATGTATAAACGGATCTACAATCCCTTCCAATGCTTCCACTACCTGCTCTTTTGTTACCATAATTAGCCCAGCCCCCTGTATGAAAAATAACGTAATGTTAATTAAATTTATCTCTCTTTATTTTTGAAATAAATGCGTTTACATTTCCAGTATAACATATTTTCGGAAAACTTCGTTAACGAGAGAAACTCGAAAAATCCTCCTTATTCTGGAGGATTTCCTTTTTCCGTAAAATAACGTAATATACCACGATATATTGCAGCCGCTACTTTTTGCTGGTATTTCTCCGAATTTAACATATATCTTTCATTCACGTTCGATAAAAAGCCAGCCTCAATTAAAGCACCTGGTTTTTTGGCATACTTCAATAAATACACGTGAGGAATTGTTTTAGCAGAACGATTCGTATTTTCTAAGCTTGTTCTCAATTCAGCTTGTATAAATTTCGCAGCCCGTTCGTTTTCAATCGAAGAACGGTAGTAGAACGTTTGTGCGCCCTTAGACCCACTACTAGTTAGGGCATTTAAATGAATACTCGCAAAAAAGTCTACATCAGGCTTATTAATGATCTCAACACGCTTTTTTAAATCCTCTGCTTTACGTCTACTATATGACTTTGTATCTTTATTAGCTAAATCATAATCTCCTTCACGCGTTAAAATAACTAAAGCACCTTGTTCTTGTAAATAATCTTGTACCTTTTTTGTAATCTCAAGCGTAATATCTTTTTCTACAATATCCTTTCCACCAACAGCCCCTCCGTCTGGCCCACCATGCCCAGCATCTAGTACAATCACTTTCCCTGATAAGGGTAAATTCCAAGCTCGCCACGATTTTGTAATTTGAAATTCTTGTTTAACTAAAAAAAACAAAACAACCGCAGCGAGCGCAAAAGAGATAATTCGAATTCTCTTCATACCTTTCCTCCTCCAGCTAGTCCCTCTAATTACTTATATGGGACAAGAGGAAAGTTTATGCTTGTCTTAGTGTAGCTTTAATCGATATCTTCTTTCGCCTTTTTCATACCCTTCCTGCCACCACAAGCCGATAAACTGCTGGCAAGATTCAAAAAGCAATTCCTCGTCTTGCAACTTAATTTCACGTATAGTCATACTCGTTAAAAATTGAAATAATGTTTCAGTTAATTGTTGCTCTTCTTCTAAAGCCCTATATTTCACATCAAAGAATGATTCACCATGATAACCAAATTTACTGTATCTCGCTCCTAATAAATAAGATTCTATCCCTAATTCAATACAATAATCTTCATACTGACGATGAAGTTCTTGCATCTGAAAGGCATCACGAATATTTGAACGCAATGTTTTTAATGATAATTCTCGCAGCATCTTCCGCTCGTATTTTAACTGCTTTTCTTTTTGTTTTTCTTGTAAGCTGACAATGACATTCATAATACTTATAAACCTCCCTAATACGTATTAGTCTAAGCTTCTAAAGAAGAAGCATACGCAGGACGGTAGCACTAAAATATTCCAAGCTACAAAAATTACAAAAGAAGAATTAAACATAAAAAAACCCCAACCAAAATGGTTGGGGTTTGAAGTTCGCAAAAATTAACGTTTTGAGAACTGAGGTGCACGACGTGCGCCTTTAAGACCGTATTTTTTACGCTCTTTCATACGTGCGTCACGAGTTAATAGACCTGCACGTTTTAGTGTTAGACGGTATTCTGGATCAGCTTTTAATAAAGCGCGAGAAATACCGTGACGAATAGCACCAGCTTGACCAGTGTATCCACCACCATTTACGTTTACAAGTACATCGTAGTTACCTAAAGTTTCTGTTGCAACTAGAGGTTGTTTCACTACTTCACGTAATGCAGCAAATGGGATATAGTTTTCAAAATCACGACCGTTAATGATAACGCGTCCTTCGCCTGGAACTAGGCGTACGCGCGCTACTGAACTCTTACGACGTCCAGTGCCATAGTATTGAACCTGTGCCAAAGTAAGCCCTCCTTTAATTAATTATCCGCGAAGTTCGTAAACTTCTGGTTTTTGTGCTTGGTGTGGATGCTCTGCTCCAGCATACACGTTTAATTTCTTAGATACTTGACGTCCTAAACGTCCTTTTGGAAGCATCCCTTTAATTGCAAGCTCTAACATTTGTACAGGGTAGTTTGTACGCATTTCTAGAGCTGTTCTTTGCTTAAGTCCACCTGGGTGGTTAGTGTGACGGTAGTAAATTTTATCGTTTAATTTATTACCTGTTAAATGAATTTTCTCAGCGTTAATAATAATTACATGATCACCCGTGTCAACGTGTGGTGTAAATGTAGGTTTGTTTTTACCACGTAAAATGGATGCTACTTCAGTAGATAGGCGACCTAAAGTTTGACCTTCAGCATCAACCACATACCATTTACGCTCAACTTCGTTAGCCTTTGCCATAAAAGTCGTACGCATGTGTTTCCCTCCTCGTTATCTTTTCCATAGAAAAAATCTATTGTTTATCTTAAACACGATTTCCTTCCGGGGCTAATCGTGGTTTTAGAAACAATACCATATGTTATGATATACTTTTGAGTTTCTAATGTCAAGCAAATGTTACACCAGGATTAGTTGTTATAGTTTACCTGCCATAAGTAAAGTCCATGACCTGGAGCCATCTTTCCAGCAAACTGGCGATTTTGTTTCGCTAAAATCTCTGGAATGCTATCAGGATCAAGCTTTCCTTGCCCTATGCTAAGTAACGTACCAACAATAATTCTGACCATATTATATAAAAATCCATTACCTACAAAACGAAAAATTAATTCATCGTCTTGCTCAATTAATTCGATTTCATAAATTGTTCGCACTTTATCTTTTTTGTCAGTTTTTGCCGAACAAAAAGAAGTAAAGTCATGCGTTCCAATAAAATAAGGAATCGCTTTTCTTATAGAATCTATTTCGAGCGGATATGGATATTGATATACATAATTTCTACGGAATACATCCGCAGTCTTTGATAATAATACACGATAGCGATATTCTTTTTTCTCGACACCGTAACGTGCATGAAATTCTTCTGTTTTCTTCTCTACCTGCCTAATAATAATATCATCTGGCAACATTGTATTTAAAGCATTACTCCATTGCCACTCTTCAAGAGACAAATGTGTATCAAAGTGTATCACTTGCCCTTTGGCGTGAACGGTAGAATCCGTTCTGCCTGATGCCTGCACACGAACAAGTTCTCCTTTATGCAACTTCTGCAATGCTTTCTCTATTTCTTGTTGAACAGTACGATGCTGTGGTTGAATTTGGTAACCACAAAAATGAATGCCATCATATGCAACTGTACATTTTATTCTTTCCATTTCTCTATTCTCCATTACGACCGCACCCATGCCAAAATACAAGCTAAACAAAGTAAGCTTACAATTGTTACTGTATCACTTATTTTCCAGCGTAGTTGCCTAAATTTAGTACGTCCTTCGCCACTTTGATATCCACGAGCTTCCATCGCAATCGCTAAGTCCTCTGCACGCTTAAAAGCACTGATAAATAGTGGAACGAGTAGTGAGATAATAGCTTTCATCCTATCTTTTATCGGTCCCCCAGCAAAATCGATACCACGTGACGCCTGCGCTTTCATGATTTTACTCGTTTCATCCATTAATGTGGGGATAAATCGAAGAGAAAT
Source organism: Bacillus sp. JJ783 (assembly GCF_036963225.1). Classification (NCBI taxonomy): domain Bacteria; kingdom Bacillati; phylum Bacillota; class Bacilli; order Caryophanales; family Bacillaceae; genus Bacillus; species Bacillus sp. JJ783. Next base: position 7,509 of record NZ_JBALMG010000076.1, read on the forward strand.
TGACATCATTAATGCGATTTCATGAACAGGAACTTTCATACGCTTCAACGGCTTTAATAACGTCTCTAAACCGTCTGTAATCTCAATCGGTGTCGTTGTTAACGTTAATAATGTCGTCATTAAAATAATAACGAAAAATCGTATAGAAATGTAGATTCCTTGCTCTAATCCTTTTTCATGTATCGAAAACCAACCAAGCTGGAATAGTACTTCCCCTTCTTTATTTGTAAAAATATGCAGGAAAAATGTAAAAAGAAAAATCCATAAAATTGGTTTTAAGCCCGAAAGTACATAACGAATCGGCACTTTTGCAAAAAATAAAGCAATGAGTGCATATAAAAATAAAAATCCATATGAAATCGCATTATTTGCTAAGAAAACAACAAATACATATAAAAAGACAATCAACAGCTTCGTACGAGGATCAAGTTGATGAATGAGTGACTGACCTGGAATGTATCTCCCAATAATCAACTGCTGCATGATTCATGACCACCTTTTCGTAACACCTGTACAACTTCATGAGTAAGATCCTCTAAAGATAAGGTAGCTTTCGAAATTGAAATACCAAACTTCTCTTCAATTGCACGTTTATACTTTAAAGACATTGGAAGATCCACACCGATTTGTTCTAATTCATCAGCATGTGAAAATACTTCCTCTGCTCTTCCTTGCAAAAAGACCGTTCCTTTATGCATGACCACTATTTGATCTGCATACTTAGCGGCATCCTCCATATTATGGGTAACAAGAATGACTGTAAGCCCCTGTTCCTTATGCAAATTGTAAAACATCTCCATGAGCTCGTGCTGTCCTTTCGGATCAAGCCCTGCTGTAGGTTCATCTAATACAAGCACTTCGGGTTCCATCGCAAGTACGCCCGCTATTGCAACACGCCTCATTTGCCCACCACTTAATTCAAACGGAGAACGCGCTAATAACTCTATGTCCAATCCAACAAGCTGGATTGCATCTTTCGCCTTTTGTTTTGCCTCTTCTTCAGATACACCAAAATTAGTGGGCCCAAAACAAATGTCCTTTTCAACTGTTTCTTCAAATAGTTGATGTTCTGGAAACTGAAAGACAACCCCTACTTTTTTTCGTAGCGGCTTAAGTTTCTTCTCTTTCTTTCCTGCTGAAATTAAATGTTCACCAATTTGAACCGTACCATTTGTCGGCTGCAATAAACCATTTAAATGTTGAATCATCGTTGACTTGCCTGAACCAGTATGACCGATAATGGCATAATAGCCCCCACTTGGAAACGACACGTCTACATCATAAAGTGCGCGTCTTTCAAATGGAGTTTTATATTGATAACGATGTTCTACTTTTTGGAATGTAATCTCCAAAGTTCGTTCACCAAGCTTTCCATTGTAAGATGCGTATTTTGTAAGAGAATTTCATTTCTTTTTAATAATTCTGCTATTTTCACCGAAAAAGGTACATCTAATCCAATTTCTTGGAGCATATGAGAGGATTTAAAAATTTGCGTTGGTGTCCCTTCCTCTAATATTTCTCCCTTATTTAAAATAATAATACGGTCTGACTGTGCAGCTTCTTCTAAATCATGTGTAATTGATAACACAGTGATACCCTTTTGATTAACAAGTTTTCTAACTGTTTCTATTACTTCACGTCTACCTTGAGGGTCTAACATTGAAGTTGCTTCATCTAGTATTAAAATAGATGGCTGAAGTGCCAAAACACCTGCTATTGCCACCCTCTGCTTTTGTCCGCCAGATAACGAATGAGGTTCTTCATTTAGAAAATCTTCCATACGAACAAGTTGCAGAGCCTGCTCTAGTCTTTCTATCATCAGCTCTCTTGGCATTCCGATATTCTCTAAGCCAAATACAACGTCATCTTGTACCGTTGTTCCAACAAATTGATTATCTGGATTTTGAAATACCATCCCAATTTGCTTTCGAACATCCCATACTGTTTCCTCAGATAAAACCATTGTATCATTTACAGTAATTGTCCCTGATTCCGGCAAAAACAAACCATTCAATAACTTTGCAAGTGTAGACTTCCCTGAACCGTTTTGTCCAATGACAGATACCCATTCTCCTTCATATAAGGAAAATGAAACATCTTTTAATGCATAAGAGGCTGCCCCAGGATATTGAAATGATATATTTTCTGTCCGAAGTTTCTCTTTTTTCAATACAAGGCACCCTTTCTTTCGCCAAGTTAGCCCGTTTTTCTATATTTAAAAAAAAAGGGCCATGACCAGTTACTTGAAAAGAACTGTCTTGCCCTTTTAATTATCATTATACTAGCTCGATAATTACCATTGGTGCTGCGTCTCCGCGACGTGGACCAATTTTTGCAATACGAGTGTATCCGCCTTGGCGCTCAGCATAGCGTGGAGCTACATCAGCGAATAATTTTTGAAGTGCATCTTGACCAGTCTCAGCGTTAGCAACCTCATTACGGATGAAAGCTGCTGCTTGACGACGAGCATGAAGATCTCCGCGTTTACCTAAAGTGATCATTTTTTCCACTACAGAACGAAGTTCTTTTGCACGAGTTTCTGTCGTTTGGATGCGCTCGTTGATAATTAAATCAGTAGCTAAATCACGTAACATAGCTTTACGTTGCGCACTTGTACGGCCTAATTTTCTGTATGCCATTCGTAGTTCCCTCCTTTGTTGATGGGTTTAAATCCTCAGTCGTCTTTACGTAAACCTAAACCTAATTCCTCAAGTTTATGTTTAACTTCTTCTAAGGATTTACGTCCTAAGTTACGAACTTTCATCATATCTTCTTCTGTTTTGTTCGCAAGCTCTTGTACAGTATTAATTCCTGCACGTTTTAGGCAATTATAAGAACGAACAGAAAGATCTAGTTCTTCGATAGTCATCTCAAGAACTTTTTCTTTTTGATCTTCTTCCTTCTCGACCATAATCTCAGCATTTTGTGCTTCATCAGTTAAACCAACAAAGATATTTAAATGCTCAGTTAAGATTTTGGCACCTAAAGAGATAGCTTCTTTTGGCCCGATGCTTCCATCCGTCCATACATCAAGCGTAAGCTTATCATAATTAGCCACTTGTCCGACACGTGTCTTTTCCACTTGGTAAGTCACACGTGATACTGGAGTATAAATAGAATCAATAGGAATTACTCCTATTGGTTGATCTTCGCTTTTATTTGCATCAGCTGGCGTATACCCACGGCCACGCTTTGCAGTTAAACGCATGCGGAAATGCGCATTTTTTGCTAACGTCGCAATGTGTAAATCTGGATTTAAGATTTCAACATCACTATCGTGAGTAATATCAGCAGCTGTGACAATACCTTCGCCCTGTACATCGATTTCCAACGTCTTCTCTTCTTCAGAGTAGATTTTAAGAGCTAACTTTTTCAAGTTTAAGATCATCGTAGTAACATCTTCTACTACGCCCTCTACTGTTGAAAATTCGTGTAAAACGCCATCGATTTGGATAGCAGTTACAGCGGCACCAGGGAGTGAGGATAAAAGAATACGACGTAAGGAGTTACCCAAAGTAGTACCATATCCACGCTCAAGCGGTTCAATCACGAATTTGCCATACTTAGCATCTTCGTTAAGTTCAACCGTTTCGATTTTCGGTTTTTCGATTTCAATCATTAACTAAACCCTCCTTCAAAACGTCGAAACCCCGGTTAAACAAAGGAAAAACCTCTGTTTAACCGAAAGTCCCCCTTAGGCAGTTCCCGATTGTGCACAACAAGCGATGTTTCTGTACGAAATTTCTCGATAATGCATCATATCCATTATAGACAAAAGGGAAAATTCTATACAGAAAAATTACACACGACGACGTTTTGGTGGACGACATCCATTATGAGGAACTGGAGTAACATCTCTAATTGCTGTTACTTCTAGACCTGCCGCTTGAAGAGCACGAATTGCAGCTTCACGACCAGCACCAGGACCTTTAACAGTAACCTCTAAAGTTTTTAAACCATGCTCCATTGCAACTTTAGAAGCAGCTTCAGCAGCCATTTGCGCAGCGAATGGAGTAGATTTACGAGATCCACGGAAACCAAGTGCACCAGCACTAGACCAAGAAAGTGCGTTACCGTGAGTATCTGTAAGTGTTACGATTGTGTTGTTGAAAGTAGAACGAATATGAGCTATACCAGCTTCAATATTCTTTTTCACACGTTTTTTACGAGTGTTTGTTTTACGTGCCATTGTTAGTTCAACCTCCTTTACTTATTATTTCTTTTTATTTGCTACTGTACGACGTGGACCTTTACGCGTACGAGCATTGTTTTTAGAGTTTTGACCACGAACTGGTAAACCACGACGGTGACGAAGACCACGGTAAGAACCGATCTCCATTAGACGTTTAATGTTAAGAGATACTTCACGACGAAGGTCTCCCTCAACTTTAATACGATCGATGATATCACGGATACGTCCTAATTCATCTTCCGATAAATCACGAACTCGTGTTTCCGAAGAAATACCAGCTTCTGTAAGAATTTTTTCAGCAGTTGTGCGACCAATGCCGAATACGTAAGTTAAAGAAATAACAACGCGCTTGTCACGAGGAATATCTACACCTGCGATACGTGCCATTCTGAATGCACCTCCTTCTGATTAACCTTGTTTTTGTTTATGTTTAGGGTTTTCACAAATAACCATTACTTTTCCACGTCTACGAATAACTTTACATTTTTCGCAGATTGGTTTAACTGACGGTCTTACTTTCATGTCTCGAACCTCCTTAAAGATTACGGAGTGCTATATTATTTAAAACGGTACGTAATACGACCACGATTTAAATCGTACGGAGATAATTCTACCGTAACTTTGTCTCCTGGTAAAATACGAATGAAGTTCATACGGATTTTACCAGAAACGTGAGCCAATACGACATGCCCATTCTCTAATTCTACTTTGAACATAGCATTTGGCAACGTTTCAAGAACGGTACCTTCGACTTCAATTACATCATCTTTAGCCATTCAATAGTTCTCCCTTCTTCAAATCAGTAACATTTTACACTGCTCTGAAATCCCGGAGAGCCAGCTACTTATAAAGTGGTAAGGATTTCGTATCCTGCTTCTGTAAGAGCAATCGTGTGCTCAAAGTGGGCACACCATTTACCATCTACCGTTACCACTGTCCAGTCATCAGATAGTGTTTTTACATATCGTCTTCCTTGATTCACCATCGGCTCAACACAGATGACCATTCCCGGCTTTAATCTAGGGCCTCTATTTGGTGGACCATAGTGCGGGATTTGAGGGTCCTCATGTAAGTCTTGCCCGATTCCGTGACCAACATACTCCCTAACGATCGAGAATCCATTCTCTTCAGCATGGGTTTGAACCGCATGTGAGATATTTGATAATCTTTCGCCTGGTTTTACTTGTTCTAGACCAAGATACAACGATTTTTCTGTGACATCAAGTAACTTTTGAACAGATTCAGAAATGTTTCCAACTGGATACGTCCATGCAGAATCTCCATGGTACCCATTGTATTTCGCACCAATATCGATACTGATGATATCGCCCTCTTCGAGTTTACGCTTCCCTGGAATCCCGTGTACAAGCTCTTCATTTACAGAAGCACATATGCTCCCCGGAAATCCGTTATATCCTTTAAAAGATGGCGTAGCACCATATTTTCGAATCGTCTTTTCCGCTATTTGATTGAGCTCTTTCGTTGTAATTCCTGGAGTAATATGTTGTTTCAACTCTTGATGAGTTAAAGCAACGATCCTGCCAGCTTCTCGCATGATTTCTATCTCGCGAGGAGTTTTGCAGATGATCATTACGCTAAGCCCCCGATGAGAACATCGATATCAGCAAATACTTTATTGATATCTTGCTCACCATTAATGCTTTCTAAGTAACCAAGCTCCCCGTAGAAATCAAGCAAAGGTTTTGTTTGCTTAATATTTACATCTAAACGATTTGCTACAGTTTCCTCGTTGTCATCAGAGCGTTGATATAATTCGCCACCACATTTATCGCACACATCAGCTTTTGCTGGCGGATTGAATTCTAAGTGGTAAGTCGCACCACACTCTTTACAAATGCGACGACCTGTAAGGCGTTTTAATAATAACCCTGAATCCACATTAATGTTTAAAACATAGTCGATTTTTTTGCCAAGATCTTTCATAATCTCTTCAAGAGCTGATGCTTGTGCAACAGTTCGTGGGAAACCATCTAATAAGAATCCTTTAATACAGTCTTCTTGACTTAAACGTTCACGAACAATTCCGATTGTAACTTCATCTGGAACAAGCGCACCTTTATCAATAAAAGATTTTGCTTGTAAACCAAGTTCAGTTTCAGCCTTCATAGCTGCACGGAACATATCTCCCGTTGAGATGTGAGGGATGTTATACTTGGCAACAATCTGTTCGGCTTGTGTACCTTTACCAGCACCAGGAAGCCCCATTAAAATTAAGTTCATCCTTGTTCCCCCTCAGTACATGAGCATGTAGGGAAGATAATTCTTCCCACTTACTCACTGCTTGATAAACCCTTTGTAATGGCGTTTTACTAATTGGCTTTCTAGCTGCTTCATTGTTTCTAAAGCAACGCCGACAACGATTAACATACTCGTTCCACCAATCTGTGCAGATGGAGGAAGATTTCCCAATTTCGTAAAGATAACTGGTAAGATTGCAATCGCTGCTAGGAAAATTGATCCCACAAAGGTCAAACGATACAAGATTTTTGTTAGATATTGTTCTGTATTCTTACCCGGACGAATACCTGGAACATATCCACCTTGCTTGTTTAGATTCTCTGACATTTGCTCTGGATTAACCTGAACAAATGCATAGAAGTATGTGAAGGCCACAATGAGCGCAACATATATGATCATTCCCACTGGGTGAGAATAGTTAAAGTTTGCAATAATCCACTGCGATACATCATGTTTCGGGAAGAACTGTGCAATAGTTGGAGGCGTAATTAAGAATGAAACAGCAAAAATGACTGGAATAACACCCGCACTATTTACCTTAAGTGGTAAATGAGTGTTTTGTGCTCCAGCATGATTCCCATTCCCTCCTGTTACACGCTTCGCGTATTGAATTGGGATCTTTCTAACAGCCTGTTGAATGAAAATAACACCAACAATAACTGCTAGCACAGCTAGTAAAATCAATGCAACTTTAACGATACTCATGAACAATTGATCTCCGATATTTTGAAACTGTTGTTGATACACTTGAGATATAACACTTGGGATCGCTGCGGCAATACCACCAAAGATAAGAATGGAAATACCATTACCTACACCTTTAGATGTAATCTGCTCACCTAACCACATTAAAAATGCAGTACCAGCAGTCAGTACCGTAGCAATGTATAAATAAGTGCTCCAACCTGGATTCAAAATTAATTGCCCACCTACCATACCGTTAAAACCGATTGACATACCAAACCCCTGAATAAACGCAAGAACAATTGTAAAGTAACGCGTGAATTGCGTTAGTTTACGACGGCCCATTTCGCCTTGCTTCGACCATTCCGAAAATTTAGGAACAACATCCATCTGCAATAATTGCACGATGATGGATGCTGTAATATACGGCATGATTCCCATCGCGAAGATGGAGAAGTTCTTCAAGGCGCCACCGCCAAATGTATTTAGGATACCTAAGGCATTTAATTGATCTTGTGCTTTCAGTACGTCTCCATTTGTAAATGGCACTGGGATAAACGTGCCAATCCTGAATACGACTAACATCGCTAAAGTGAATAATATTTTACGTCTTATCTCAGCAACGCGCATAAAGTTGGAGATTGTACGAAACATTAGATCACCTCAACTGATCCGCCAGCTGCTTCAATTGCTTCTTTAGCACTTGAAGAGAACTTGTGCGCTTTAACAGTTAATTTTTTCTCTACTGCTCCGCTTGCAAGAATTTTAACACCGTCGTTTAATTTGCTGATAACGCCAGTTTCCAGCAATAATTCAGGTGTTACTTCTGTACCATCTTCAAAACGATTTAACGTTGATAAGTTTACAATAGTAAACTCTTTACGGTTAATGTTTGTGAAGCCGCGTTTTGGTAAACGACGGAATAGTGGAGTTTGACCACCTTCGAAGCCAAGACGAACACCGCCGCCAGAACGTGCGTTTTGTCCTTTATGACCTCTACCAGCAGTTTTACCGTTACCAGAACCGATACCACGACCGACACGGTTACGTACTTTACGAGAACCTTCTGCAGGTTTTAATTCATGAAGTTTCATTCCCAGGCACCTCCTTATATTAATGAGTTATCCTTAAGCTTCTTTTACAGTTATAAGGTGAGAAACTTTGTTGATCATACCAAGAATAGCAGGAGTTTCTTCCTTAACTACAGTTGAATTCAACTTTTTAAGACCTAAAGCTTCTACCGTCGCACGTTGATCTTGTGGACGACCAATTACACTACGAGTGAGGGTAATTTCTAACTTTTTCGCCATTTGTTTTCCCTCCTTAACCTAGTAGCTCTTCTACAGATTTACCGCGTAATTTTGCAACATCTTCAGCGCGCTTAAGTTCGCTTAATCCGTTCACAGTAGCGCGAATCATGTTGATTGGTGTGTTAGAACCAAGAGATTTCGAAAGAATATCTTGTACACCAGCTAATTCTAGTACCGCACGAACAGGTCCACCAGCAATAACACCAGTACCCTCAGCAGCAGGTTTTAAGAATACTTCACCAGCTCCAAAATGACCGTTGATTGTGTGTGGAATTGTTGTACCAACTAATGGTACTGCGATTAAGTTTTTCTTAGCGTCTTCGATAGCTTTACGGATTGCGTCTGGTACCTCTTGTGCTTTACCAGTACCGAATCCAACATGACCGTTTTTATCGCCAACTACAACTAGTGCAGCAAAGCGGAAACGACGACCACCCTTAACAACTTTCGCGACACGATTTATCGTAACTACACGTTCTTCAAGTTCTAATTTACTTGGGTCAATGCGTTGCATCAATTTTCCCTCCTTTGACCATTAAAATTGTAATCCAGCCTCACGAGCAGCTTCAGCTAGAGCTTTAACACGGCCATGGTATAAGTAACCACCGCGATCAAATACTACTTCTTTAACGCCTTTCTCTACAGCACGCTTAGCAACTGATTCTCCAACTTTCGTAGCAGCTTCAGTATTGCTAGTACCGTTAAGAGCAAGGTCTTTATCAAGAGTAGATGCACTTACTAATGTTACACCATTTACATCATCAATAACTTGAGCGTAAATATGTTGGTTAGAACGGTACACGTTTAAACGTGGACGTTCTGCAGTACCAGTAAGTTTAGCACGTACACGTGCATGTCTTTTCTTACGAGTCGCATTTTTAGCAGCTTTAGTGATCATTCTTGTCACTCCTTTCTTTCACCTAACGGGTTTACTTAGCAGTTTTACCTTCTTTACGACGAACAACTTCGCCTTCGTAACGAATACCTTTACCTTTATATGGTTCAGGAGCACGTACAGCACGGATGTTAGCAGCAAATTCGCCAACACGTTGCTTGTCGATACCTTTAATTACGATTTTAGTTGGTACAGGTACTTCAACTTCAAGTCCTGCTTCTGGAGTCATTTCTACTGGATGAGAATAACCTACGCTTAAAACAAGTTTATCACCTTGTTTTTGAGCACGGTAACCAACACCGACTAATTCAAGTCCGCGTGCAAAACCTGTAGTTACACCTTCAACCATGTTTCCGATTAAAGCACGAGTTGTACCGTGTAATGCACGGTGTTCCTTCTGTTCAGATGGACGCTCAACTGTTAGTGTATTTTCTTCAATTTTGATAGACATATCAGTTTTGAAAGTACGAGTTAATTCACCTTTAGGGCCTTTTACTGTTACAGTATTGTCTTCTGCAACTGTAATAGTAACACCTGCAGGGATTTCAAGAATCTTTTTACCAATACGAGACATGTGGTCACACCTCCGTTCGTTTTAAATATATATTACCAAACGTATGCTACTACTTCTCCACCAGTTTGTAATTGACGAGCGTCTTTGTCTGTCATTACTCCCTTAGATGTAGAAACAAGAGCGATACCTAATCCGTTAAGTACACGTGGTACTTCATCAGCTTTTGCGTAAACGCGTAAGCCAGGTTTACTGATACGTTTTAATCCAGTGATTACACGTTCATTGTTTGCACCATATTTCAGGAAAATACGAAGGATACCTTGTTTGTTATCCCCGATGTATTCTACATCACGAATGAAACCTTCACGTTTTAAAAGTTCAGCGATCTCTTTTTTGATTTTAGAAGCAGGAACCTCTAATTTCTCATGACGTACCATATTCGCATTACGGATGCGAGTAAGCATGTCTGCAATTGGATCTGTCATCACCATGTGTTTTACCTCCTTCCCATTTGTGGGTTTTACCAACTAGCTTTTTTAACACCAGGAATTTGACCTTTATATGCAAGTTCACGGAAACAAATACGGCAAAGCTTAAATTTGCGGTATACAGAATGCGGACGACCGCAGCGTTCGCAACGTGTATACTCTTGTACTTTAAACTTAGGAGTACGCTTTTGTTTCGCGATCATAGATTTTTTAGCCACGTTTTCGCCTCCTCTACTTAGCGTTGGCTTCCATTATTTTTGGAATGGCATACCGAATTGTGTTAAAAGTTCACGAGCTTCTTCATCAGTTTTCGCTGTAGTAACGATTACGATGTCCATACCGCGGACTTTACTTACTTTATCATAATCAATCTCAGGGAAAATCAGTTGCTCTTTAACACCTAATGTGTAGTTCCCACGACCATCGAATGATTTCTTAGAAACACCACGGAAATCACGTACACGTGGTAAAGAAACTGATACTAATTTGTCGAAGAACTCATACATTTGTTGTCCGCGTAAAGTTACTTTCGCACCGATTGGCATACCTTCACGAAGACGGAAACCAGCGATTGATTTTTTAGCGCGAGTTACAACAGGTTTTTGACCTGCGATTTGCGTTAATTCTTCTACTGCATTGTCTAAAGCTTTTGAGTTAGATACCGCGTCACCAACACCAGTGTTGATTACGATCTTTTCGATTTTCGGTACTTCCATCACAGATTTATAGTTAAACTTGCTCATTAGAGCAGGAGTAATTTCCTTTTGGAACTTCTCTTTAAGGCGATTCAATGAAGTGACCTCCTTTCTTAAGAAAATTATTTATCTAATAATTCACCAGATTTTTTTGCAATACGAACTTTTTTACCATCTTCTACTTTGAAGCCTACGCGAGTAGGTTCGCCTGTTTTCGGATCTAATACCATAACATTAGAAACGTGAATAGGTGCTTCTTTCGTAATAATTCCACCTTGTGGATTTAATTGAGATGGCTTAGAGTGTTTTTTAACGATGTTAACACCCTCAACGATAACACGGTTTTGCTTTGGGAAAGCCACAAGGATAACGCCTTGTTTTCCTTTGTCTTTACCAGTGATTACCTGAACTTTATCACCTTTTTTTACATGCATCTTAATTCTGCACCTCCTTAGCAAGGCAATACCTTAAATTATAGAACTTCTGGAGCTAAAGAAACGATCTTCATGAAGTTGCTATCACGTAATTCACGAGCTACTGGTCCGAAGATACGAGTACCACGTGGGCTCTTATCGTCTTTGATGATAACCGCTGCGTTTTCATCAAATTTAATGTAAGAACCGTCCGGACGACGAGCTCCGCTCTTCGTACGTACCACTACTGCCTTAACAACGTCACCTTTTTTAACAACGCCACCTGGTGTTGCTTGTTTTACCGTAGCAACGATAATATCACCAATATTAGCATATTTACGACCAGAGCCGCCTAATACTTTAATTGTTAAAAGTTCACGTGCACCAGAGTTGTCAGCAACTTTCAAACGAGATTCTTGTTGGATCATGTTATGAAACCTCCCTTCGGACTAAAAATTCCGATTCGTCTATTTAGATAATAACCGCTTCTTCAACGATTTCAACTAAACGGAAACGCTTAGTAGCAGAAAGCGGGCGAGTTTCCATGATTTTAACGATATCGCCAAGTTTCGCTTGGTTTTGCTCATCATGGGCTTTGTACTTTTTAGAATACTTAACACGTTTTCCGTACAAGGAATGAGTTTTGTAAGTTTCAACTAAAACTGTAATCGTTTTGTCCATTTTATCAGATACAACACGACCAGTATAAACTTTGCGTTGGTTACGTTCGCTCACTATGCAAACCTCCCCTCAATTTATCGATTAATTCCGATCTCTCTTTCACAAACTACAGTTTTCATACGAGCAATCGCTTTGCGTACTTCACGGATGCGAGTTGGATTCTCTAATTGTCCTGTAGCAAGTTGGAAGCGAAGATTGAATAATTCTTCCTTTAAAGCTTTAACTTTTGTTTCGATTTCGGCAGTGGTTAATTCACGAATATCATTAGTTTTCATTAGATTCACCACCATTTTCTTCACGTTTTACGAATTTACATTTCACAGGTAACTTGTGAGCTGCAAGACGTAATGCTTCGCGTGCTACCTCTTCAGATACACCCGCGATTTCAAACATAATTTTCCCAGGTTTTACTACTGCTACCCAGCCTTCTGGTGCCCCTTTACCGGAACCCATACGTACTTCAAGAGGTTTTGCAGTGTAAGGTTTAGAAGGGAAAATTTTAATCCATACTTTACCGCCACGTTTCATGTAACGAGTCATTGCACGACGAGCAGCTTCGATTTGACGGTTTGTAATCCATGAAGCAGCTTGTGCTTGTAAACCGAATTCACCGAAAGCAATTTCAGTTCCACCTTTTGCACGACCACGCATTTTACCACGATGCTCTCTACGATATTTTACGCGTTTTGGCATTAACATATTATTTTCCTCCTTCCTCAGAAGCTTTCTTTTTTGTAGGAAGGACTTCTCCACGGTAGATCCATACTTTTACGCCTAATTTACCGTATGTTGTATCAGCTTCAACTGCTGCATAGTCAATATCAGCGCGAAGTGTATGAAGTGGAACAGTTCCTTCACTGTAAGATTCTGCACGAGCGATATCAGCTCCGCCAAGACGACCAGAAACCTGTGTTTTAATACCTTTTGCTCCTGCACGCATAGCACGTTGAATAACTTGCTTTTGTGCACGACGGAATGATACACGGTTTTCTAATTGACGAGCGATGTTTTCGCCTACTAATTTAGCGTTAAGATCAGCTCTCTTAACTTCTAAAATGTTGATGTGTACACGCTTGCCTGTTAATTGGTTAAGAGCTTTACGAAGTGCTTCAACTTCAGTACCACCTTTACCAATTACCATACCAGGTTTCGCAGTGTGAATTGTAACATTTACACGATTTGCTGCACGTTCGATTTCTACTTTAGCAACAGCAGAATCTTTTAAGCGTACAGTAATGTACTCACGGATTTTGATGTCTTCATGTAATAACGTAGCATAATCTTTCTCAGCGAACCAACGAGATTCCCAGTCGCGGATAATACCGACACGAAGACCAATTGGATTAACCTTCTGACCCATCGATTATCCCTCCTTCTTTTCTGATACCACAACTGTGATGTGGCTTGTGCGTTTGTTAATTTGGCTTGCACGACCCATTGCACGTGGACGGAAACGTTTCAACGTTGGACCTTCGTCAACGAAGACTTTTTCAACAACTAGGTTGTTAATATCCATCTCATAATTGTGCTCTGCATTTGCGATTGCAGATTTTAAAACTTTTTCTACAACTGGAGAAGCAGTTTTTGGTGTGTGGTTAAGGATAGCAATCGCTTCACCCACTTGCTTACCTCGGATTAAGTCTACTACTAAACGAACCTTACGAGGAGCAATACGAACTGTTCTCACTACTGCTTTAGCTTGCATTGAAGTGCCTCCTCTCATTATCTTCTAGTTTTCTTATCGTCAGCAAGGTGACCTTTATACGTACGAGTTGGTGCGAATTCACCTAACTTATGGCCAACCATATCCTCAGTGATGTACACAGGTACGTGTTTACGACCATCATATACAGCGATTGTGTGTCCGATGAACTGAGGGAAGATAGTTGAACGGCGAGACCAAGTTTTAACAACTTGTTTTTGCTCAGATGCAACTAATTTTTCCATTTTGCTCATTAAGTGGTCATCGACAAATGGTCCTTTTTTTAAGCTACGAGCCATTTTGGTGCCTCCCTTCGTGATTGGCGTACGGTTCTTGAAACGAACCGTACTACAATCCCATTATTTTTTACGACGACGAACGATAAATTTATCAGACGCTTTGTTTTTCTTACGAGTCTTGAATCCAAGAGTTGGTTTACCCCATGGAGACATTGGAGACTTACGTCCGATTGGAGAGCGTCCTTCACCACCACCGTGTGGGTGATCAACCGGGTTCATTACAGAACCACGAACTGTTGGGCGCTTACCTAACCAGCGAGAGCGACCTGCTTTACCGATTTTGATAAGTTCGTGTTGTTCGTTACCAACTTGACCGATTGAAGCGCGACAAGCAGATAATACTAAACGTACTTCACCAGAAGTTAAACGTACAAGTACGTATTTTCCTTCTTTACCAAGTACTTGAGCAGATGTACCAGCAGAACGAACTAATTGTCCGCCACGACCAGGCTTAAGCTCGATGTTATGAACAACAGTACCTACTGGAATGTTGATTAATGGTAATGCGTTACCGATTTTAATGTCAGCTTCAGGGCCAGACATAATTTCCATACCTACTTCTAAAGTTTTAGGAGCAAGAATGTAACGTTTTTCACCGTCAACGTAGTTAATTAATGCGATATTCGCAGAGCGGTTTGGATCATATTCGATCGTAGCAACGCGTCCTGGAATTCCATCTTTATTACGCTTAAAGTCGATGATACGGTATTGACGCTTATGTCCGCCACCTTGATGACGTACAGTAATTTTACCTTGGTTATTACGACCAGCCTTTTTGCTTAAAGGAGCAAGTAAAGACTTTTCCGGTCTGTCAGTCGTGATTTCAGCGAAATCATTCGTAGTCATGTTACGACGACCGTTAGTAGTTGGATTATACTTTTTAATTCCCATCTCAATTTCCCTCCTTCTTTAGTAAGAATTAAACGCCTTGGAAGATTTCGATTTCTTTGCTGTCAGCAGTTAGCTTAACGATTGCTTTACGACGACGGCTAGTAAAACCAGCGTGACGACCAACGCGTTTTGCTTTCGGCTTGTAGTTCATGATGTTTACTTTGTCTACATTAACACCAAAGATCGCTTCTATCGCGTCTTTAACTTCTGTTTTATTAGATTTAACGTCCACGTCGAACGTGTATTTTTTTTCAGCCATCATTTCCATAGAACGTTCAGTGATAACTGGGCGCTTAATGATATCACGAGGATCTCTCATTATGCAAGCACCTCCTCTACTTTTTCCACTGCCGCTTTTGTCATGATTAGCTTATCATGATGAAGCACATCTAGCACGTTTACGCCATCAGCAGTGATTACTGTTACTCCTGGGATATTGCGAGCAGATAACTCTACAGATTCGTTTGCATCAGCAGTTACGATAAGAGCTTTCTTCTCAACAGTTAATCCTTTAAGTACTGCTACCATGTCTTTTGTTTTTGGTGCATTTAACACTAGGTCTTCAAGAACTACAATGTTGTTCTCAACTACTTTAGTAGCTAATGCAGATTTGATTGCTAAACGACGAACTTTCTTAGGAAGTTTGTACGCATAGCTTCTTGGTGTAGGTCCGAATACCGTACCACCACCACGCCATTGAGGAGAGCGGATAGAACCTTGACGAGCACGTCCAGTTCCTTTTTGACGCCATGGTTTACGACCACCACCGCGAACTTCAGAGCGAGTTTTTACTTTGTGTGTACCTTGACGTAAAGATGCACGTTGCATCATTACAGCTTCAAATAGTACAGCTTCATTTGGTTCGATACCGAAAATAGCTTCAGCTAATTCGATTTCACCAACCTGTGAACCAGTTTGGTTATATACAGTAACTTTTGGCATTGGAATTCCTCCTTCCTATTGTGAATTATTTGCTAACCTTCACAGCGCCTTGAACAACTACAAGAGATTTCTTAGCACCTGGAACGTTACCTTTTACTAGTAATAAGTTGCGCTCAGTGTCAACTTGAACGATTTCTAAGTTTTGGATAGTAACTTGGTCTCCACCCATACGTCCAGCAAGTTTTTTGCCTTTGAATACACGGTTCGGAGCAACTGGCCCCATTGAACCTGGACGACGGTGATAGCGAGAACCATGAGACATAGGTCCGCGAGATTGTCCGTGGCGTTTAATAACACCTTGGAAACCTTTACCTTTAGAAATTCCTGTTACGTCAACGATTTCACCTGCAGCGAAAACTTCAACTTTTACCTCTTGACCAACCTCTAATCCGTCCACGTCTGCATCGCGGATTTCGCGAATGAAGCGCTTAGGAGTTGTAGATGCTTTAGCAGTGTGGCCTTGTTCAGGTTTGTTAGTTAACTTTTCACGTTTATCTTCAAATCCTAACTGAATTGCGTTGTAGCCATCAGTTTCAGTTGTTTTCTTTTGAAGAACAACGTTTGGATTAGCAGCGATTACCGTTACTGGGATTAACTCACCGTTCTCAGCAAATACTTGAGTCATACCGATCTTTCTTCCTAAGATTCCTTTGGTCATGAGTTACACCTCCTACATTTTTAAGTTATATAAATTATAATTTGATTTCGATATCTACACCAGATGGTAAGTCTAAACGCATTAATGAATCTACTGTTTGCGGAGTAGGACTCACGATGTCGATTAAACGTTTGTGCGTGCGCATTTCGAATTGTTCACGAGAATCTTTGTACTTATGAACAGCACGAAGAATTGTGTAAATAGTCTTCTCAGTTGGTAATGGGATCGGACCAGAAACTGTTGCCCCAGAACGCTTAGCTGTTTCTACAATTTTCTCAGCTGATTGATCAAGAATACGGTGATCATAAGCTTTTAAACGGATACGAATTTTTTCTTTTGCCATTATTTTCCCTCCTTCGTTCGCCTATTTCTAAAATAGACCTTCTCCATGGAAATTTCCCCACACCATGCCATGGCAAAGCGGCCGGGTGTGTCAGCAACCTTCCACTTCATCGCAGTCAAAGACCAACATTGTCTATTATACAATGTTATTCGTCTAGATGCAAGCATCTTTTTGTTTGCATCTGCTTTTCTCTACTTTTGCTATTATACATGGCACTTTAAAGAATATCAAGTTTTCATCCACTCTTATTTAACTTACAGTTTTTGGGTGTCACTTTCGTTTTATATACTATAGAAGAAACTCATTCAAAAATAGAAAATGCATCTCTTTCTTCTATAGTAATAAGCAATAAAAAAACTCAAGGGAGAATCCCTTGAGTTTTTAATAATCTAATTAAAGACTACTCAGCAACGATTGTAGCAACTACACCGTAACCTACTGTACGTCCACCTTCACGAATAGAGAATTTAGTTCCCTCTTCGATAGCGATTGGAGCGATAAGTTCGATAGTCATTTCGATGTTGTCACCAGGCATTACCATTTCAGTACCTTCTGGTAATTGGATGATACCAGTTACGTCAGTTGTACGGAAGTAGAACTGAGGACGGTAGTTAGCGAAGAATGGAGTATGACGTCCACCTTCTTCTTTAGATAATACGAAAACTTCAGCTTTGAATTTAGCGTGTGCTTTTACAGAGCCAGTTTTAGCAAGAACTTGTCCACGTTGGATGTCTTCACGAGCAACTCCACGAAGTAGAGCACCGATGTTGTCTCCAGCTTGAGCTTGGTCAAGAAGCTTACGGAACATTTCTACACCAGTTACAGTTGTAGAAGCATTTTCTTCAGCAAGACCGATGATTTCTACTACGTCACCAACTTTAACGATACCGCGCTCAACACGACCAGTTGCAACTGTACCACGACCTGTGATAGAGAATACATCCTCGATAGGCATTAAGAATGGTTTGTCAGTTTCACGTTCTGGAGTTGGGATGTAAGCATCAACTTCAGTCATTAATTCGATGATTTTTTCTTCCCACTCAGCTTCTCCTTGAAGAGCTTTAAGAGCAGAACCTTTAATTACAGGAATATCGTCGCCTGGGAATCCGTATTCAGATAATAGGTCGCGAACTTCCATTTCTACTAATTCTAATAATTCTTCGTCATCTACCATGTCGCATTTGTTTAAGAATACAACGATGTAAGGAACACCTACTTGACGAGAAAGAAGGATGTGCTCACGTGTTTGAGGCATTGGGCCATCAGCAGCAGATACTACTAAGATACCGCCGTCCATTTGAGCAGCACCAGTGATCATGTTTTTAACATAGTCAGCATGACCTGGGCAGTCAACGTGTGCATAGTGACGAGTTTCAGTTTCGTACTCAACGTGTGCAGTTGAGATTGTGATTCCGCGCTCTCTTTCTTCTGGAGCCGCGTCGATTTGATCGTATCCGCGTGCTTCAGCACCACCAGCTTTTGCAAGAACTGTAGTGATCGCAGCAGTTAATGTAGTTTTACCATGGTCAACGTGGCCGATTGTACCGATGTTAACATGGGGTTTAGAACGTTCGAATTTAGCTTTAGCCATTCTAAATTCCTCCTTAGTTTATATAGGTTATTTTATATTTAGACTAGAAAGTGAAACTTAAGTCTCACTTTCTAAGCTTACATAAGTAGTTATACTTGAACAATCGATAAAAATCAATTATTCACCTTTATTTTTTTTAATAATTTCTTCAGAAACAGACTTCGGTACTTCTTCATAATGATCAAATGTCATTGAGAATGTTCCGCGTCCTTGAGTGTTAGAACGTAATGCCGTTGCATAACCGAACATTTCAGAAAGTGGAACCATAGCGCGAACAACTTGTGCGTTACCGCGAGCTTCCATACCTTCTACACGTCCACGACGAGATGTTACGTCGCCCATAATGTCACCCATGTACTCTTCAGGAATTACAACTTCAACTTTCATCATTGGCTCAAGAATTACTGGGCTACATTTAGAAACCGCAGCTTTAAGCGCCATAGATGCAGCGATTTTGAACGCCATCTCAGATGAATCGACATCATGGTAAGATCCGTCAACTAACGCAGCTTTGATGTCAACTAGTGGATAACCAGCTAGTACACCATTTTTAAGTGAGTCTTCAAGACCCGCTCCAACAGCTGGGATGTATTCACGTGGAACTACACCGCCGACGATTTTGTTTTGGAATTCAAAACCTTTACCCTCTTCATTAGGTTCAAACTCAATCCAAACGTGACCGAATTGTCCACGACCACCAGATTGACGAGCGAACTTACCTTCAACTTTCGCAGCAGCGCGGAAAGTCTCACGGTATGCTACCTGAGGAGCACCAACGTTTGCTTCCACTTTGAATTCACGGCGCATACGGTCAACAATGATATCAAGGTGAAGTTCACCCATACCAGCGATGATTGTTTGGCCAGTTTCTTGGTCAGTGTGAGCACGGAATGTTGGATCTTCTTCAGAAAGCTTAGATAATGCTGTACCCATTTTATCTTGGTCAGCTTTAGATTTTGGTTCGATAGCTACAGAGATAACTGGTTCTGGGAATTCCATAGACTCAAGGATAACAAGACTCTTCTCATCACAAAGAGTATCACCAGTAGTAGTATCTTTTAAACCTACAGCAGCAGCGATATCACCAGCATAAACTGTTGAAATCTCTTCACGGCTGTTAGCGTGCATTTGTAGGATACGACCTACACGCTCACGCTTACCTTTAGTTGAGTTTTTCACGTATGATCCAGAGTTTAACACACCAGAGTACACACGGAAGAACGTTAACTTACCAACATAAGGATCAGTCATGATTTTGAATGCTAAAGCTGCGAATGGTTCTTCATCGCTAGACTTACGTTCGATAGCTTCATCTGTATCCGGAAGAGTACCTTTAATAGCAGGTACATCTAATGGAGATGGTAGGTAGTCGATAACTGCGTCTAACAGAATTTGAACACCTTTATTTTTGAATGCAGAACCACAGATTACTGGGAAGAATTCTACAGAAGTTGTAGCCTTACGGATACCAGCTTTAAGCTCTTCTACAGTGATTTCTTCACCTTCTAGGTACTTCATCATCATTTCTTCATCAAGCTCAGCTACCGCTTCAATAAGTTTCCCACGGTATTCTTCAGCTAATTCTTTGTGCTCTTCAGGAATTTCGACACGCTCGATGTCTGTTCCTAAATCGTTAGCGTACATGTAAGCACACTCTTCAACAAGGTCAATGATACCATTGAACTCATCTTCAGCACCGATTGGTAACTGAATTGGATGTGCGTTTGCTTGTAAACGATCGTGGATTGTTCCTACAGAGTATAAGAAATCTGCACCAATCTTATCCATTTTGTTAACGAATACGATACGAGGTACACCATAAGTAGTAGCCTGACGCCAAACAGTTTCTGTTTGTGGTTCTACACCAGATTGTGCATCAAGTACTGCTACTGCGCCATCAAGTACGCGTAAAGAACGTTCTACTTCTACTGTGAAATCTACGTGTCCTGGAGTGTCAATGATGTTTACACGGTGACCTTTCCATTGAGCTGTAGTTGCAGCAGAAGTAATTGTGATACCACGCTCTTGCTCTTGCTCCATCCAGTCCATCTGAGATGCACCTTCATGAGTTTCACCGATTTTATGAATACGTCCTGTATAATACAGAATACGCTCAGTTGCTGTTGTTTTACCAGCATCGATGTGAGCCATGATACCAATATTACGAGTGTTTTCTAAAGAGAACTCTCTAGTCATTTGGTGTCTTGCTCCTTCCATATATGGATTGGATTATTTTATTTTAAGTAGCAAAAAAGCCACTTTATATTGTTACATATGCCAGTGTCCAGTACCCTCATTATGTAAAACGAGCGCCCAACGAAAGGGAGAGGCATTCTCCCTCTCCACACTTCCATAAGCGACAAATAAAGCGGTTTATGCTTACATTTATTTTACGTTGAATCCTACCAACGGTAATGAGCAAATGCTTTGTTAGCTTCTGCCATTTTATGAGTGTCTTCACGTTTCTTAACAGATGCACCAGCGTTGTTAGCTGCATCTAAGATTTCGTAAGCTAGACGCTCTTCCATAGTTTTTTCACCACGAAGACGAGCATAGTTTACTAACCAGCGAAGACCTAAAGTTGTACGGCGTTCTGGACGAACCTCAACTGGAACTTGGTAGTTAGCACCACCAACACGACGAGCGCGTACTTCAAGAACAGGCATGATGTTCTTAAGAGCTTGCTCGAATACTTCCATTGGTTCTTTATCTGAACGTTCACGAACGATATCGAAAGCGTTATAAAGAATTGTTTGAGATTTACCTTTTTTACCGTCAACCATCATTTTGTTGATTAGGCGTGTTACAAGCTTAGAATTGTACATTGGATCTGGTAACACGTCACGTTTCGCAACAGGTCCTTTACGAGGCATATTGAGTTCCTCCTTTCATTGTAAGTTTATTATTTTTTAGCAGGTTTTGGTCGCTTAGTACCATATTTAGAACGTCCTTGCATACGTTTGTCAACACCAGCTGTATCAAGCGCACCACGAACGATGTGGTAACGTACCCCTGGTAAATCCTTTACTCGACCACCGCGAATTAATACTACGCTATGCTCTTGTAGGTTATGACCGATACCTGGGATGTAAGCTGTAACTTCAATACCATTTGTTAAACGTACACGAGCGTATTTACGTAACGCTGAGTTCGGTTTCTTCGGAGTCATTGTACCAACACGAGTACACACACCACGTTTTTGAGGTGCAGAGATATCAGTTGATTTTTTCTTTAAAGAATTAAAACCTTTGTTTAACGCAGGTGATTTAGACTTCCATACTTTATCAGTACGACCATTTCTCACTAATTGGTTAATAGTAGGCATTTGATTATCCTCCCTTCGCATGTTTGTATGACCACATATCCAGGTGGTTCATTATTAGTTGAAAACAAAGTTTTTGCAAGGAAGAGCAAATGCTCTCTCCTCACAAAAACAGTTTTAACTTATTATTCCTATTGCTGAAGCTCCCACTTGAATCCCCGAAACTTTTCCAAGCTTACGAACTGATTCAACTTTGGTTATGGGTATGTTATGTTGCAAGGCAGTACGAATGATAACATGGGTTAACCGCACGTCAGCATCTTCCGCAATAACAACTTCTTTAACTATACCATTTTTGATTGCTTCCAATGTTCGTTTATGACCAACGACTACATTTTCAGCATTTGACACTTTTTGATAAGACATATAAATATCCTCCAAAGCATCATTCAGGAGCAACCTTGATTATAGTAACATTTTGTCTCATACAATGTCAACTAGGATTAGCTGTTTTTATACAAAATTTACGACGGAAAATTTTACTGTTCCACATAAACTTCATCGTTTTCTACATTCATGTTATCTTGTGTTGTTTTTACAAGATCCACTTTGCGATAACGATTCATACCTGTTCCAGCAGGAACAAGCTTACCGATAATAACATTTTCTTTCAATCCTAGAAGCTCATCGCGTTTACCCTTAATTGCTGCATCTGTTAGAACACGAGTTGTTTCTTGGAACGATGCTGCAGATAAGAACGAATCAGTTTCAAGTGAAGCTTTAGTAATACCAAGTAGAACCGGTCTAGCTGTTGCTGGTTGTTTACCTTTCAGTAACACCTTCGCATTCGCATCAGTAAACTGATGGATGTCTAGTAATGTTCCTGGTAATACATCTGTTTCACCCGCATCACTTACACGAACTTTACGTAGCATTTGACGTACCATTACTTCTACGTGTTTGTCACCAATTTCTACCCCTTGCATACGGTATACTTTTTGAACTTCACGTAATAAGTATTCTTGAACTGCTGTAATGTCCGTTACTTTTAGTAATTCCTTCGGATCAATAGAACCTTCTGTTAACTCTTTACCGTGGCTAATTGGCTGTCCTAGAGTTACTTTCAGACGAGCACCGTAAGGAATAGCATACGTACGAGCTTCAACTTCACCCTGTACAACTACTTCTTGGCGATCTTTAACATCGTTGATCGCTGCGATAACACCGTCAATTTCACTGATAACTGCCTGACCCTTCGGATTACGAGCTTCGAAGATCTCTTGGATACGAGGTAAACCTTGTGTGATATCATCTCCGGCAACCCCACCTGTATGGAATGTACGCATCGTTAACTGTGTACCTGGCTCACCGATAGATTGAGCCGCGATAATACCTACCGCTTCTCCTACTTCTACGTCTGTACCAGTTGCTAAGTTACGACCGTAACACTTCTTACATACACCATGGCGAGTATTACACGTAAACGCTGAACGAATGTTTACAGTTTCAACACCCGACTTTTCAACGATATGAGCAATATCTTCAGTAATTAATTGATTTTCAACAACTAATACTTCACCTGTTTCAGGATGTTTTACAGTTTTTCTTGCAAAACGTCCAACAAGACGATCATATAGTGACTCAATAACTTCATTACCCTCTTTAATCGCACCAATTAGTAAACCGCGATCTGTTCCACAATCATCTTGACGAACAATTACATCTTGTGCAACGTCTACAAGACGACGTGTTAAGTAACCAGAATCGGCAGTTTTAAGTGCTGTATCGGCAAGACCTTTACGCGCACCATGCGTAGAGATGAAGTACTCAAGTACTGTTAAACCTTCACGGAAACTCGATTTGATCGGAAGCTCAATGATACGACCAGATGGATTGGCCATCAGACCACGCATACCAGCAAGCTGAGTAAAGTTCGATGCGTTACCACGGGCACCGGAATCACTCATCATGAAGATTGGGTTGCGTTTATTCAAGGATTTCATCAGCTTTCCTTGGATAACATCTTTTGCATTACTCCAAATAGAGATAACGCGATCGTAACGTTCTTCTTCCGTGATTAAACCGCGACGGAATTGTTTAATTACATTATCTACTTTTGCTTGTGCTTCATGGAGAATTTCATCTTTTTCACCTAATACAAGAATATCTGATACCCCAACTGTAATACCAGCTTTTGTAGAGTATCTAAATCCTAAGTTTTTCATACGGTCAAGCATGCGAGACGTTTCTGTAATTTGGAAACGTTTGAATACTTCCGCAATAATGTTACCAAGGATTTTCTTGCTAAATGGCGCCACTTCTTCGCGACTAGCAATAATTTCTTTAATGTTCGCACCTTTTTCAACGAAATATTCCGCTGGTGTTTCTTTTTCAAGGTTTGAGTTTGTTGGTTCATTAATATAAGGGAACGACTCTGGTAAGATTTCGTTAAATATTAATTTACCAACTGTTGTTAATAGAAGCTTACTCTTTTGCTCTTCAGTAAACGTTACATTATTTACCGAACTCGCAGCAACTGCAACACGTGTGTGCAGATGTACATATCCATTTTGGTATGCAAGTATTGCTTCGTTTGCATCTTTGAAGACCATACCTTCACCGATTGCACCCTCGCGCTCAAGTGTTAAGTAATAGTTACCTAATACCATATCCTGAGATGGAGTAACAACTGGTTTTCCGTCTTTTGGATTCAAGATGTTTTGTGCCGCTAACATAAGAATACGAGCTTCTGCTTGTGCCTCTGATGATAACGGAACGTGAACCGCCATTTGGTCACCGTCAAAGTCCGCGTTGTATGCAGTACATACAAGTGGGTGAAGACGGATTGCACGACCTTCTACTAGTGTAGGTTCAAACGCCTGGATACCAAGACGGTGAAGTGTTGGTGCGCGGTTTAGAAGTACTGGATGCTCTTTAATCACAGATTCTAAAACGTCCCAAACTTCAGGGTGTACACGCTCGATTTTACGTTTAGCACTCTTAATGTTGTGTGCTAATCCTTTTCCAACTAACTCTTTCATAACGAAAGGTTTAAACAATTCAAGTGCCATTTCTTTCGGCAATCCACATTGGTACATCTTTAAGTTCGGTCCTACAACGATTACAGAACGGCCAGAGTAGTCAACACGTTTACCTAATAAGTTTTGACGGAAACGTCCTTGTTTACCTTTAAGCATGTGAGATAGTGATTTTAATGGACGGTTACCTGGTCCAGTAACTGGACGGCCACGGCGACCATTATCGATTAATGCGTCTACAGCTTCTTGTAACATACGTTTTTCGTTTTGAACGATGATGCTTGGTGCACCTAAGTCCAATAGACGTTTTAAACGGTTGTTACGGTTAATTACACGACGATATAAGTCGTTTAAGTCAGAAGTAGCAAAACGTCCACCATCTAACTGTACCATCGGGCGTAGTTCTGGTGGGATAACTGGAAGAACCTCTAAGATCATCCAAGATGGGTGATTTCCAGAGTTACGGAATGCTTCTAATACTTCTAGACGTTTAATAGCACGAGTACGGCGTTGTCCTTGTGCTGTTTTTAATTCTTCTTTTAAGAAGTCTACTTCTTTATCTAAATCGATGTCTTGCAGTAATTTTTTAATTGCTTCTGCACCCATAGCAGCATGGAATGTACTGCCATATCGATCACGATATGCACGGTATTCTTTTTCAGAAAGTAATTGCTTCTTATCAAGTGGTGTATCTCCACTTTCTGTTACAACATAAGAAGCGAAATAAATTACTTCTTCAAGCGCGCGAGGGGACATGTCTAAGACAAGTCCCATGCGGCTCGGGATACCTTTGAAATACCAAATATGAGATACAGGAGCAGCTAATTCGATATGACCCATACGTTCACGACGAACTTTTGCACGCGTTACTTCAACGCCACATCGATCACAAACTACACCTTTATAACGTACACGTTTATATTTTCCGCAATGACATTCCCAGTCCTTTTGTGGTCCGAAAATACGCTCACAGAACAAGCCATCTTTTTCAGGCTTTAACGTACGATAGTTAATTGTTTCTGGTTTCTTAACTTCACCGTATGACCAAGAACGAATCTTGTCAGGTGAAGCAAGTCCAATCTTCATATATTCAAAGTTATTTACATCTATCAAGGGGCCTACCTCCCTTTTAGTCTACAGGTTATCCCAATTATTCCTTAGTTGTCTCAACTTCAACATTCAATTTATCTGCTGATTGATGATCATCGTCATCTTCCGTATCACGCATTTCAATTTCTGTATCGTTGATAGACATCATTTTAACGTCCATACCTAAACTTTGCAGTTCTTTAATCAATACTTTGAATGATTCAGGAACGCCTGGTTCTGGAACATTTTCACCTTTAACAATTGCTTCATACGTCTTAACACGTCCAATAACATCATCAGACTTCACTGTTAAGATTTCTTGAAGAGTATAAGCAGCACCATAAGCTTCAAGTGCCCAAACCTCCATCTCACCGAAACGCTGTCCACCGAACTGAGCTTTACCTCCAAGAGGTTGCTGCGTTACAAGTGAGTATGGTCCAGTAGAACGAGCATGAAGCTTATCGTCAACCATGTGCGCAAGTTTGATCATATACATGACACCAACAGATACACGGTTATCGAACGGCTCACCAGTACGTCCGTCATACAGGATTGTTTTCGCGTCATTTGCCATACCAGCTTCTTCAATTGTGCCCCATACATCTTCCTCACGAGCACCATCGAATACCGGTGTTGCAATGTGAATACCAAGGTATCTTGCTGCCATACCAAGATGAAGCTCTAATACCTGACCGATATTCATACGAGATGGTACCCCTAATGGGTTTAACATGATATCGATTGGCGTACCATCTGGTAAGTAAGGCATATCTTCTTCCGGTAAAATACGGGAAATAACACCTTTGTTACCATGACGACCGGCCATTTTGTCACCTTCAGAAATTTTACGCTTTTGAACGATATATGCACGTACAAGTTGATTCACGCCTGGTGGCAATTCATCGCCATCTTCACGGTTAAACACTTTTACGTCTAAGATAATACCGCCACCACCGTGTGGTACACGTAGTGATGTATCACGTACTTCACGTGCTTTTTCACCGAAGATTGCATGTAATAGACGTTCTTCTGCCGTCAATTCTGTTACACCTTTTGGCGTTACTTTACCAACAAGTAGATCTCCATCTTTCACTTCAGCACCGACGCGAATAATACCGCGCTCGTCAAGATTACGAAGTGCATCTTCTCCAACATTCGGGATATCACGTGTAATTTCTTCTGGTCCAAGCTTCGTATCACGAGCTTCTGATTCATATTCTTCAATATGGATAGAAGTGTACACATCATCTTTTACAAGGCGCTCACTCATGATGATCGCATCCTCATAGTTATAACCGTCCCATGTCATAAAGCCAACAAGCACGTTACGTCCAAGCGCTAGTTCACCTAGTTCCATAGAAGGACCATCCGCAAGGATTTCACCTTTTACAACTTGGTCTCCAACACTTACGATTGGACGTTGGTTGTAGCAAGTTCCTTGGTTAGAACGAATGAATTTTTGCATTTTGTAGCGATCTAAGTCGCCTTTTACTGTTTGACCGTCAACGTCTACATAGCGACGTACCCAAACTTCACGTGCTTCTACGCGCTCAACAACACCAGGCTGTTTACAGATTACTGCAGCACCTGAGTCTTTTGCTGATACGTACTCCATACCTGTACCTACAATCGGAGATTCCGGATTTATTAACGGAACCGCCTGACGTTGCATGTTCGCTCCCATAAGTGCGCGGTTAGAGTCATCGTTTTCTAAGAACGGAATACAAGCTGTCGCTGCCGACACTACTTGTTTTGGAGATACATCCATGTAGTCGATGCGTTCTTTATTTGTGACAATGTTTTCACCACGGAAACGAGCTACGATATCTTCATCAAGGAATTCCCCTACTTCAGATAATTTCATATTCGCTTGGGCTACAACATAGTTATCTTCTTCATCTGCTGTTAAATAATCAACCTGCCCTGTTACAAGACCAGTTTCTGGGTCAACACGACGGTATGGCGTTTCAATGAAACCAAACTCATTTACTTTCGCAAACGAAGATAATGAGTTAATCAAACCGATGTTTGGTCCCTCTGGCGTTTCGATTGGACACATACGACCATAGTGAGAGTAGTGAACGTCACGTACTTCAAAGCCTGCACGCTCACGCGTTAAACCACCGGGTCCTAATGCAGATAGTCTTCGTTTGTGAGTTAACTCTGCTAATGGGTTTGTTTGATCCATGAACTGAGATAACTGAGAACTTCCGAAGAACTCTTTAATAGATGCAATAACCGGGCGAATGTTAATTAACGCTTGTGGTGTAATTGCATTTGTATCTTGAATCGACATTCTCTCACGAACAACACGTTCCATACGAGAAAGACCGATACGGAATTGGTTTTGTAGTAACTCTCCTACAGAACGCAGACGACGATTTCCTAAGTGGTCAATATCATCTGTATCCCCTACTTTATATAGCAGGTTAAAGAAGTAGCTAATAGAAGCAAGAATATCACCTGGTGTGATGTGTTTTATATCACGAGTAATATTTGCATTCCCAATTACGTTTATAGATCGTTCGCCTTCTGATTCTGGAGCATAGATCTTAATAGATTGCAGCTCAACATCGCCTGCTACCACTCCACCCATCGGTTTCGCTGTTTTGAATCCAATGTTTTTCTCTAAGTAAGGTAGAATACGATCCAGTGTACGACGATCTAAGACTGTTCCTTCTGCCGCTAAAATTTCACCAGTTTCTGGATCCACCAGTGTTTCAGCTAAACGTTGGTTAAACAATCTGTTTTTAATGTGTAACTTTTTGTTGATCTTATAGCGACCTACATTTGCTAAATCGTAGCGCTTCGGATCAAAGAAACGAGACACAAGTAAGCTCTTTGCATTTTCTACTGTTGGTGGTTCACCAGGGCGTAGACGCTCATAAATTTCAAGCAATGCTTTCTCTGTGCTATCTGTGTTGTCTTTTTCTAACGTATTGCTTAAGTATTCGTTATCACCTAAAAGCTCGGTGATTTCTTGATCAGAGCCAAACCCTAATGCGCGTAACAAAACAGTTACAGGAAGTTTACGCGTACGGTCAATACGCACATATACAACATCCTTAGCATCTGTTTCATACTCTAACCAAGCTCCGCGGTTTGGAATTACAGTAGCAGTAAAACCACGTTTTCCGTTTTTATCCACTTTGCCACTATAGTATACGCTTGGAGAGCGAACTAACTGGGAAACGATAACACGTTCTGCACCGTTAATTACGAATGTTCCAGTCTCTGTCATGAGTGGGAAATCTCCCATGAACACATCTTGTTCTTTTACTTCACCAGTTTCCTTGTTGATTAGACGCACTTTTACACGAAGTGGTGCTGCATACGTCACATCACGCTCTTTGCATTCTTCTACAGAGTATTTAGGTTCACCTAAGCTGTAGTCGATAAATTCAAGCGATAGATTTCCCGTAAAGTCTTCGATCGGAGAAATGTCCTGGAACATTTCTCGCAAACCCTCATCAAGAAACCACTGATAAGAAGAGGTTTGAATTTCGATAAGATTTGGTAACTCTAATACTTCACTAATACGGGCATAACTTCTTCGTTGGCGGTGGCGTCCGTATTGAACTAGTTGACCTGTCAACTGCTTCACCCCTCAAATCATGAGTATTATAAACACACAAAAAAATTTGTGCAAAATCACAAATAAATACAACTACTGCTATTAGCGTAGTTTTTCTCTTAAAGATAGATACGTTGAGTCTTTCTACCTGCTCAAAAAAGAAAAATGGCTTCTATAAGAAAACCATCATTCTGTTTCATAATCTGCTGATTTTACTATCTTTTCCAAGAGAAACAAAAATATACATCTTTCTCAACGCAGAAAATCATATATTGGCATTGTATAATGTTAACATAGCCAAAAATAACCGTCAACGCTTTTTTGATTTTATGATATAATATCCTTTTTTCTTTTCTACAACTTCAACTTCAGAAAATACTTCTTCTAGTTTTTTCAGCGCAGATGGCGCACCTTGTTTCTTTTGAATAACAATCCACAATTCTCCACCTGAAACTAAATACTCCACAGCCTTTTCTAAAATCTCATGCACGGTATCTTTACCAGCACGAATTGGAGGATTAGATAGAATAGCAGCATACTTGCCATCTACATTTTCATAGACACTACTTTGCAAAATACGTATATTTTCAATTCTGTTATTAGCGGCATTTTCTTTTGCAAGT
Organism: Bacillus sp. JJ783; assembly: GCF_036963225.1. Classification (NCBI taxonomy): domain Bacteria; kingdom Bacillati; phylum Bacillota; class Bacilli; order Caryophanales; family Bacillaceae; genus Bacillus; species Bacillus sp. JJ783. The sequence continues at coordinate 37,652 of NZ_JBALMG010000076.1, forward strand.
CCCAAGGCCCTTTCATTCACATCCACCATGTGAATTTCACGATTTTGAAACTCTTTCGCTAACGACAAACCGATTGGACCGTACCCACATCCTACGTCTAACACATTACCTTTAACATCTGGCATTTGAAACGCTTCAATTAAAAGACGAGAACCAAAGTCCACTTCGTTTTTCGAGAACACCCCATGGTCAGATAAAAAAGTAAATCGAGATTCACGAAGTGTAACTTCCCATCGTTTACGATCACTTTTACTAGAAGGGTCGTTAGAAAAATAATGGTCTGCCATATGGCCACCTCTTTTCTTTACAGTTAAAAAAAAAGCTCGCATGAGAGCGAGCTTTTTTTAAAAGCACCAAAAGTTAATTACTTAACTTCTACAGCAGCGCCAACTTCTTCAAGTTTAGCTTTCATTTCTTCAGCTTCCTCTTTAGTAACGCCTTCTTTGATTGCTTTTGGAGTGTTGTCAACTAATTCTTTAGCTTCTTTTAAGCCAAGACCAGTGATTTCACGTACAGCTTTGATAACTTTGATTTTTTGAGCGCCAGCACTTGCAAGTACTACGTCAAATTCAGTTTGCTCAGCAGCAGCTTCACCAGCGCCACCAGCTACAGCTACAGGAGCAGCAGCAGTTACGCCGAATTCTTCCTCGATAGCTTTTACTAAGTCGTTAAGTTCTAATACAGTCATAGATTTAACTGCTTCAATGATTTGTTCTTTAGTCATTGTAAATATCCTCCCTTAAATAGGTTTGTATTGTTTTATAGATAACAAGTAATTATCTTTTAAAAAATTAAGCGCCTTGCTCTTCCTTTTGATCTGCAACTGCTTTAGTAGCAAGTGCAAGGTTACGGATTGGAGCTTGAAGAACGCTAAGAAGCATAGAAAGTAAGCCTTCACGTGATGGAAGAGTAGCGATAGCTTTAACCTCATCAAGTGTTACAAGTTTACCTTCGATTACGCCCGCTTTAATTTCTAAAGCTTCATGATTTTTAGCGAAGTCGTTTAATACTTTCGCAGGAGCAACTACATCCTCGTTACTGAACGCGATTGCGTTTGGTCCTGTTAAGAATTCGTTTAACTCAGCCATTTCAGCAGACTCTGCAGCACGACGAGTTAAAGAGTTTTTGTAAACTTTGAACTCAACGCCAGCTTCACGTAAGTTTTTACGTAATTCTGTTGCTTCAGAAACTGTTAAACCACGGTAGTCAACAACAATTGTAGATTTACTCGCGCGAAGTTTTTCAGCGATTTCAGTTACAACTTGTTGTTTAGTTTCGATTACTTTGCTCATGTTATTACACCTCCTGTAGATTATATAGAAGATGTACCGAAAGTGCACTAAAAACCTCCATGCCCAACTTGTAGACATGGAGGCATATAGTCACAGAAAAAAGATTCCGCTTCGTATATTAACACCTAGGTAGGGAATTAAGTCGAATCGACTCCTACTGTCTACGGTACACTATTAAAATTCACAACATAAATGATTATATTAAAACTTCTTTATGAAGTCAACTTCCAATTTTTACGCAAGTGTAGAAACGTCTACGCGTACGCCAGGTCCCATTGTAGAAGCAACAGTTGCGTTCTTCATGTAAGTACCTTTTGCAGCAGCTGGCTTAGCTTTTTGTAGCGTGTCAGCAATTGTTTTGAAGTTTTCTACTAATTTAGCATCTTCGAAAGATACTTTACCGATTGGAACGTGGATGTTACCAGCTTTATCAACGCGGTATTCAACTTTACCAGCTTTGATTTCGTTAACAGCTTTAGTTACATCGAAAGTAACTGTTCCAGTTTTAGGGTTTGGCATTAAACCTTTAGGTCCTAATACACGACCAAGTTTACCAACTTCACCCATCATGTCAGGAGTTGCTACTACTACATCGAAATCGAACCAACCTTTTTGGATTTTACCGATGTAATCAGCATCGCCTACGAATTCAGCGCCAGCAGCTTCAGCTTCTTTTGCTTTTTCGCCTTTAGCGAATACTAATACACGTTGTACTTTACCAGTACCGTGTGGAAGAACAACTGCACCACGAATTTGTTGGTCAGCTTTCTTAGGGTCAACACCTAAACGGAATGCAGCTTCTACAGTTGCATCAAATTTAGCTGTGTTTGTTTTCTTTACTAATTCTACTGCTTCTGTTGCAGAGTAAGCAGATGCACGATCAACAAGCTTCGCAGCTTCAACGTACTTTTTACCTCTTTTAGCCATGTTTGTTTCCTCCTTGAATGTGGTTTTAGCGGAATAACCTCCCACGTTTACGCCTTCATTCCGGGAACCCCCGAGGATGTGCGCCCATCCATTTATTTAAAAATGATAATCATTTACGATAATAAAGGTTGCGAATTGGAATTCCAGACCCGCAACCTTTTTTACAAAAAACAAATCGAATTAGTCTTCGATAACGATGCCCATACTGCGCGCAGTACCTTCAACCATACGCATTGCAGCTTCTACGCTAGCAGCGTTTAGGTCAGGCATTTTAGTTTCAGCGATTTCGCGTACTTTATCACGCTTAACAGTTGCCACTTTATTACGGTTTGGTTCACCAGAACCAGACTCAATACCAGCTACTTTCTTAAGAAGAACAGCAGCAGGAGGAGTTTTAGTAATGAAAGTGAATGAACGGTCCTCAAATACCGTAATTTCAACAGGGATGATAAGACCAGCTTGATCAGCTGTACGAGCGTTAAACTCTTTACAGAAGCCCATGATGTTAACACCTGCTTGTCCTAATGCTGGACCAACCGGCGGAGCTGGATTAGCTTTACCTGCAGGAATCTGAAGTTTTACCATTTTAATTACCTTTTTAGCCACGAGACACACCTCCTTAAGTCCGTGATGTGGTCAATTGGGCAGTGATTTGCCCTCCCACTTCATATTTTATCATAATGATAAAATCTTTTTCAAAAAACGTCTCCGTTACCGAAGACGTACTGACTTAAAAGATATTATCACTTTTTACAATTCATTTCAAGTTTCATTTTATAATTTTTCAATTTGATGGAAATCAAGTTCAACCGGAGTCTCGCGACCGAACATGTCTACAAGCACGCTAACTTTTTTCTTTTCCACATCAATTTCTTCAATCGCACCTGTATAATCCGCGAATGGCCCCTCATTTACACGCACTGTTTCATGAAGTTCAAATTCGAAATCAACCACTTCATTGTCCATTCCCATATGCTTCATGATGGTAACAACTTCCTCTTCTAATAGAGGCGATGGTTTAGATCCTGAACCAGAAGAACCGACAAAACCTGTTACACCTGGCGTATTACGAACAACATACCAAGAATCGTCAGTCATGATTAGTTCTACTAATACGTAACCTGGGAACACTTTTCTTTTCGTTATTTTTTCTTTACCATTTTTCATTTCTACTTCTACTTCTTCCGGGACAACAACACGGAAAATTTTATCTTGCATACCCATTGATTCTACACGTTTCTCTAGGTTTGCTTTTACTTTATTTTCATATCCAGAATAAGTATGGACAACATACCAACTTTTTTCCATTCATTTAGGACGAGCGTCCTTCCCTCCCTGACGTACATTTTTTTGCGCAAATGAAAAAACCCGTTCACCGGGCTTTTACACAGTTCTTATAAATAACATTATATCATGGATAAGTGCTTCTTATTCAAGAATTAACCAAGAATTAACCGAATTAAAGAAGAAATGCCCATATCAACCACTGCGAAGAAAATCGCAAAGAACACAACTGTCGCAATAACAGTCGTTGTTGAGCGGAGTAATTCATCTTTTTTAGGCCAACTTACTTTTTTCATTTCGCGACCTACATCGCCGAAAAAGTTCGTTAAACGCATCTACGGGACCTCCAGTGTATTATTTCAATTATTTATTTTGTTTCTTTGTGAACTGTATGCTTATTGCATGTTTTACAAAATTTCTTTATCTCAAGTCGCTCTACTGAGCTCGTATCTTTCATCGTAGAGTAGTTTCGATTTTTACACTCTTCACATGAGAGTACAACTTTTTTCCTCATTAGTTACACCAACCTTGTAACATTGTCCCTAAAAATGTATCATACAACAAAAGACAATGTCAATGACATGCCTTTTGTACTCTTTACAAAAAGAAAACAGGTGACATATTTCACACCTGCAACACTTACTATGAATTTAAGGTTGTACTCTCTCTCATTTCCATATATCTTTCCAGTTTCCTCTTTACCCGCTGTAAAGCATTATCAATAGATTTCACATGCCTGTTTAACTGTTCTGAAATTTCTTGATAGGAACGACCATCTAAGTATAAAGATAGCACTTTTCTTTCTAAATCGCTTAATAATTCAGATATTTTTGATTCTATGTCTGTATATTCTTCCTGACTGATAATCATCTCTTCTGGATCAGTTACTTTCGATTCCGAAATAACATCTAATAATGTTCGATCAGATTCCTCATCATAAATTGGCTTGTCTAAAGACACATACGAATTTAACGGAATATGTTTTTGCCTTGTTGCTGTTTTAATAGCGGTAATAATTTGTCGAGTGATACACAGTTCAGCAAATGCTTTGAACGAAGACAGCTTGTCCCCTTTATAATCACGAATGGCTTTAAACAATCCAATCATGCCTTCTTGAACAATATCTTCTCGATCGGCACCCACTAAGAAATAAGATCTTGATTTCGCGCGAACAAAGTTCTTATATTTGTGAATTAAATATTCTAGAGCGTCAGTATTACCTTTTCGAACTAACTCAACGATTGCCTCATCCTCTAAATCACGAAATGTAACGTCGCCTACACTTACGAAGCCTGCTTCCACCTTGATCCCTCCGACCGCTATATATTTAGCAATATTATACAGTAAAAAGATAAAGAGCGTCAATGCTTCAACGCTCTCCTCTTCTTAATTTTTCTAATTTTTCTGTAATATCTTCACTAAATATCTTTCGCATGGCGGGTTGCTTTTCTTTCGTGTCTTTTGTACGCCTTCTTACTTGTTGTTCCATCGCTTGTACTTCTAACTCTAATTCACGCGCAGATTTTCGAAGTGCACCTTGCGCAAATATAATCCATTGCTCCGTATAATCCGAAGTTGCAACGTATATTTGTGTATTTATATTTCTAAGCTCAATCGCAAGTTGTTCTATCTTTTCATCTGCAGTTTGTTTCTTTCTCGTGAATATTACTTCCACCCGCGATTGTTTCATCTTTTTTTCAATACCATAGACTGTATAGGCATCAAAGACAATCATTACCTTTGTGCCTGTATAGCCTTGATAATCCGCCATCTTATCAATAAGTGCGTCTCTTGATGATTGTAAATCTACATCCCGCAGTTTCTTCAAGTCTCCCCAAGCTCCGATAATGTTGTAACCGTCAACGATTAAAATATCGTCCATTTTTTATTTACCAATTTCGTGACGTTTACGATATACCTCATACATTAACAAACTTGCGGCTACTGAAGCATTTAAGGATGTAACTTTACCGACCATCGGTAAAGTTATTAGGAAATCACACTTTTCACCAATAATACGACTCATACCTTTTCCTTCACTACCAATTACTAGTCCGATTGGCATATTACCATCTAAATTACGGTAATCTGTTTTCCCTTTGGCATCTGTACCAGCAATCCAAAGCCCACGTTCTTTTAATTCATCAATTGTACGCGATAAATTTGTTACACGTGCAACAGGAATATATTCAATTGCCCCAGTCGACGCTTTCGCAACTGACGCTGTAAGTCCCACCGCTCTTCTTTTCGGAATAATAACCCCATGAGCCCCTGTTGCATCCGCGGTACGCATAATAGAACCTAAGTTATGCGGGTCTTCAATTTCATCTAAAATTAAGAAGAACGGATCTTCATTACGTTTTTCTGCTAATTTAAACAAATCCTCTAACTCAGCATATTGATATGCAGCTACTTGAGCAATTACACCTTGATGATTTCCCTCAACCAATTGATCTAACTTCTTCTTTGGTGCGTGTTGCAAAATAACCTTATTCTCTTTTGCTAATGCTAGTACAATCTGCACTTGTCCTTTGGCAGCACCTTCCGCTACCAAAATTTTATTAATATCTCGCCCCGCTCTTAAAGCTTCAATTACAGGGTTACGTCCGATAATATATTCACTACTCATGATGATGTGCTCCCTTCCTTTTCTTCCAAAACGTCAATCGCCTTATATACAATCTCGTCCAATCTTTCACGATTATTCAACAAGTGATGATAACCGATTAGCGCTTCAAAGGCTGTACTGTATCGATATGTTTGTACATCTGTATTTTTCGGAACAGTACCCGAATTTGCATTACGCCCTCTTCTTAATACCGCCTCTTCCTCTTCTGTCAAAAATGCCGTCTCTAATAAATGATAAACAACTTTCGCCTGTGCTTTTGCCGAAACAAAGCCCGTCCCTAAGCGATGTAATTGATTAGGGCGAACTTTCCCTTTTTGAAGGAGGTGATAGCGGATATATTGTTCATATACCGCATCACCCATATATGCTAACGCTAAGCTGTTCAATTGCTTTGCATCAATCATTCTTATCCTCTTTTCCATCTTGTACCTTGAGCGGTATCTTCTAAAATAATATTACGTCCTTTTAAATCATCGCGAATTTGATCAGATAATGCGAAGTCACGATTTTGACGAGCTTCAATACGCTTTTGGATTAGTGCTTCAATTTCTTCATCAAGCAACTCTTCTTGCGCTAATTCCAATCCTAAAATACTAAATAATGTTTCAAGTTGTTTTACATACGCTTCAATTACAACTTTAGAAGTATGTTCTTCTAACAAATATTGATTTGCGTGATTTGCTACGTTATATAATTCAGTAATCGCATTAGCCGTATTGAAATCATCATCCATCGCTTCTTCAAATGCAACTTGGAACTTTTCCATTTCAGCTAACCATTTTTCATTATGGTCCGTTAAATCCGTACTACTTTCCATACGATGCTTTAAGTTACCGTAAGCTGTTTTAATTCTTTCTAGTCCATTATTCGTACTTTGCAATAAATCTTCGCTAAAGTTAATTGGGTGACGGTAATGTACCGATAGCATAAAGAACCTGATTAACTGCGGATCATATTGTTTGATGATATCATGAACTAAAATGAAGTTTCCAAGCGACTTCGACATCTTCTCGTTATTAATATTAATATATCCATTATGCATCCAATAACGTGCAAATGTTTTTCCTGTCAACGCCTCAGACTGCGCAATTTCATTTTCATGATGAGGAAATGCTAAATCTTGACCACCAGCATGAATATCAATTGTATCCCCTAAATATTTACGCGCCATTGCTGAGCATTCAATATGCCACCCTGGGCGTCCTTTCCCCCAAGGGCTTTCCCAGAAGATTTCTCCTTCTTTCGCAGCTTTCCATAAAGCAAAGTCAAGAGGGTCTTGTTTCTTTTCTCCTACTTCAATACGTGCACCGTGACGTAAGTCTGCAATTGGTTGATGTGATAATTTACCGTAACCTTCGAATTCTTTCGTTTTAAAGTACACATCACCTTCTGATTCATATGCATACCCTTTATTCACAAGTTCTTGAATAAATTCAATAATGATATCCATATTTTCCGTTACACGCGGATGAACCGTTGCGTGCTTGCAACCTAGTGCCGTTACATCTTCAAAGTAAGCTTCAACAAAACGATCTGCAATTGTTGGCACATCTTCACCTAACTCATTTGCCGCCTTAATTAATTTATCATCCACGTCAGTAAAGTTAGATACATACTGCACATCATATCCTTTATATTCTAAGTAACGGCGTACTGTATCAAATACCATAGGTGGTCTTGCATTCCCAATGTGAATGTAGTTATACACTGTAGGTCCGCACACATACATCTTCACCTTATTTTCTTCTAATGGCATAAACTCTTCTTTTTGACGCGTTAACGTATTATAAATGTGAATAGTCATTTTTATCCTTCCTTTCTACCTTTACTTCGAGTTGCTTTCTCAATTTATCAAGTTCTGCTTCCATAACCTTTAATTTATCAAAAATCGGATCCGGAAGATCAGAATGATTTAATTCTTGACCAATCTTTACTCCATTTTGAATAACGACTCGGCCAGGTATACCTACAACTGTAGAATGTGCAGGAACTTCCTTCAACACGACAGATCCTGCTCCAATTTTAGAATTCTCTCCAACAGTAATAGAACCTAGTACTTTAGCACCTGTTGCAATTAATACATTATCCTGAATTGTAGGGTGCCTCTTTCCTTTTTCTTTACCTGTACCACCTAATGTGACACCTTGATAAATTGTTACGTTTTCGCCAATTTCACACGTTTCGCCAATTACAACCCCCATTCCATGATCAATGAAAAAACGACGACCAATAGTTGCTCCTGGATGAATCTCAATGCCAGTAAAAAAACGACTAACTTGCGAAATCCAACGTGCCATAAAGAAAAAATTCCTTTTATAAAAAGCATGTGCAATTCGATGGCCCCAAACTGCATGTAATCCAGAGTAAGTTAAAATGACTTCGAAATAACTTCGTGCCGCTGGATCCTGTTCAAAAACGACTTCAATATCTTCCCGAAGCCTCTTAAACATCGATGTTCCCTCCCCTTTATGGGCTGCTTTTTTCGAGTGAACTAACTCCCCTAACTCCCCCTGAATCTTTATACAAGGGGATAAAACTTATACTCACACCCATTTACATGGTATAAAAAAAAGACGCCTCTGTCATATAGACAGAGACGCCTTTTAAGCGCGGTTCCACTCTGTTTAGGCTAAAGAAGCCTCAAACTCATCCATGATAACGGTTTACACCGCTTCTGTTTACTTTGCGCCCTAAGACGTTCCGCGAAATACTTCGCTGTTCAACAGAAGACTCGAAGGGGCATTTCAAAAATCCGCTTATAAACCACTTCCAGCCTAAGGGTGGTTCTCTCTGTAAAAAGCCTGATTTTCTACTTCTCCTTCTCGTCGCTTTTCCTTATTAGATTTTAGGTATACTTATTATATTGCTAAACCTAGAAAATGTTAACCAATTACTTTTTGAATACGATTTAAAACTTTTTCTTTTCCAAGAAGAGCAATAGCGTTAGGAAGCTCTGGACCATGTGTTTGTCCAGTAGTAGCAACACGGATTGGCATAAATAGGTTTTTACCTTTATGTCCTGTTTCCTTTTGAACTGCTTTAATAGCCGCCTTAACTGCCGCTGGCTCCATTGCCTCTAAAGCTTCTAATTGATCGGCAAATGTACGAAGTACTTCAGGTACTTGTTCACCCTTCAATACTTCTTGTCCCTCTTCTTCATGATCAACATGATCTTTAAAGAACATTTCAGAAAGCTCTACAATTTCAGCTCCAAAGCTCATTTGGTCATGATATAAAGCAATTACATCACGAACCCACGCTTGTTCTTGCTCACTTAAGTTTTCGCCTACGCGACCCGCTTTCACTAAATGCGGTAAGCTTAGTTCAACAACCGTATCTAAATCTTGTTTTTTCATATATTGGTTGTTCATCCATTTTAGTTTTTGAGAATCAAATAATGCAGGTGATTTTGATAAACGAGCTGCATCAAACATTTTGATAAACTCATCTTGAGAGAAGATTTCTTCTTCACCTACTGGTGACCAACCTAGTAATGCAATAAAGTTAAAGATTGCTTCTGGAAGATATCCAAGCTCTTTATATTGCTCAATAAATTGAATAATAGATTCGTCACGCTTACTTAGCTTTTTACGGCTTTCGTTTACAATTAAAGTCATATGACCGAACTTCGGAATATCCCAACCGAAAGCTTCATAAATCATCATTTGTTTTGGCGTGTTTGAAATATGATCATCACCACGAAGTACGTGTGTAATCTCCATTAAGTGATCATCTACCGCTACCGCAAAGTTATAAGTTGGAATTCCATCTTTTTTCACAATAACGAAATCACCAAAATCATTTGAATGGAATGCAACTTCATCTTTTACGATATCTTTAAACGTGTAGTCGCTATCAGCCGGCACACGGAAGCGAATACTTGGAATACGGCCTTCAGCCTCAAAACCTTTAATTTGCTCCTCAGTTAAATCACGGTGGTTTCCTGCATAACGCGGTGTTTCACCACGAGCGATTTGACCTTCACGCTCTGCCTCTAGCTCTTCTTCTGTCATATAACATTTGTAAGCTAAATCACGCTCTAATAAATCTTCATATAATTTTTTATAAATATCTAAACGCTCTGTTTGACGATATGGTCCAAATTCACCACCAACATCAACACCCTCATCCCAGTCCATACCGAGCCATTTCAAGTATTTTAATTGGCTTTCTTCTCCACCAGCAACATTACGTTTCACATCAGTATCTTCAATACGAATAATAAACTTACCATCTTGATGACGAGCAAATAAATAATTAAATAATGCCGTACGCGCATTTCCGATATGTAAGTGTCCTGTTGGACTTGGCGCATAGCGCACTCTCACTTGCTTTTCCATAATTGGTACACCTTCCAATCTTAATGTCAACACATTCTATAATTGTACACCAAAAAAACGTGATTATCCATCTTACGAATTAAAAACCACTATTTTTTCTGTAATAAAACAACCGCTTGAGAAGCAATCCCTTCTTCTCTACCTGTAAATCCTAATTTTTCTGTTGTTGTTGCCTTTACATTAATATTATCAATAGACGTTTCTAATAGTTCACTAATGCGTTTACGCATGCTTTCAATATGCGGTGCCATTTTTGGCTTTTGGGCAATAATTGTACAATCTAGGTTCCCTAGTTCATAACCTTGTTCACGCACAAATTCCCAAACCTTTTGTAACAACACAGCTGAATCCGCATCTTTAAAGGCAGGATCTGTATCAGGAAAATGTTTTCCAATATCTCCTGCTGCAATTGCTCCTAGACATGCGTCAGCAATCGTATGTAACAATACATCTGCATCCGAGTGACCGATTAACCCTTTTTCATGAGGAATTGTAATTCCGCCGATAATTAACGGTCTACCTTCCGCAAATTCATGCACATCAAAACCTTGTCCAATTCGAAACATTCTTTACATCCTCCTCAATCTAAACTACTTTATGAATTCTATATTATATTGCTATCTCTATAAAGAAAAGCCCGGCAACGGCCGAGCTTTTCTTTACTATAATACCATCACTTCTATTTCTTCTGAACATGAAGGAAGCTTTCAGCAATTAGTAAATCCTCTGGAGTCGTCACCTTGATATTATAGTAACTCCCCTCTACTACGCCTACTTGCTTCCCGACACGTTCTACGAGACTTGCATCATCTGTACCAAGAAAACAACTTTGCTTTGCACTTCTATGAGCTTCTAATAAAAGAGGAACAGAAAATCCTTGTGGTGTTTGAACCGCTTTAAGCTGAGAACGTTCTACCGTTTCAACAACAACACCCTGTTCTACTTTCTTAATGGTGTCCTTCACTGGCACCGCACAAATGGAAGCACCATATTTCTCTGCTGCAGTTAATACATCTTGCATCATCTTATTCGTTACGAACGGGCGCGCACCATCGTGTACGAGAACATACTCAACACCACTCACATACTGAAGCGCATTATACACACTATCTTGTCTTTCGGCCCCGCCTTGAATAAATTGCACCTGCTTTTCAACCGGATACTTCTGCATTAACTCCTCAAAATAAGGGCGTTCCTCTTCGTTAATTGCCATGATAATGCGTTTACATGCTTTATCTTTTTCAAAAGCACGTAATGTATGCACAATGATAGGTACTCCATTTATAAGTAAGAACAACTTGTTTTTGCCAGCACCCATCCGTTTTCCTTGACCCGCTGCCGGAATAATTAACGTATACATATTAATAATCCTCTACTTATAATGCTTTTTCTAATAATTTACGTTTTGCGAAAATCATACGACCAGCCGATGTTTGCAACACACTTGTAACTAGTACATTAAGTTGCGAACCGACAAATTCTCTACCGTCTTCTACTACAATCATCGTACCATCATCTAAGTATGCAACACCTTGATTTTGCTCTTTACCATCTTTTACAACATAAACACTTAATTCTTCGCCAGGGAGTACGACTGGTTTAATTGCATTTGCTAAATCGTTAATGTTTAACACTGTTACTCCTTGTAATTCAGATACTTTGTTTAAGTTGAAATCATTTGTTACAACAGTTCCACCAGTGATTTTCGCTAACTTTACAAGCTTGCTATCCACTTCTTGGATATCCTCGAAATCGCCTTCATAAATTTCCACCGGAATTGGTAGCTCTTTTTGAATACGATTTAAAATGTCTAATCCTCTGCGACCACGATTACGCTTTAAAGCATCAGAAGAATCGGCAATATGCTGAAGCTCTTCTAATACGAATTGTGGAATCACAATTGTTCCTTCTAAAAACTTCGTTTGGCAAATATCCGCAATACGTCCATCAATAATTACACTTGTATCGAGAATTTTCCAATGAGTTGTAGATTTTTCTACCTCTACCTCTTCGTTCTCGCTATTGTTTTTCTTCTTACCTCCGCGCTGGGGTAATGTAAATAATCCTAGCAATTCATTTCTCTTTTTAAATCCTACTTGGAATCCTAAATAACCAAGTAAAAGAGTAAAGAACACTTGTAATACTGTACTAATGACTGGAATCGTGAATTCACGAATTGGTATCAAAATTAAATATGCAACAATAAGACCAGAGATCAACCCTAATGTACCAAATAAAACATCCGCTACCGGTGCCTTTACAAGGGCTTCTTCGATATGTTTAATAAGTTGAACAATATAATCCACAAGCCAAAATGTTGTTAAAAATAAAATAATTGCACCAATAATTGCACGAACGTACGATCCCTCAAGCCAAGGAACAGCACCGACGTCCAATACATTAATAACTTTTGGGATTAGAAAAATCCCTAACGCTCCCCCGATCACTAAAAAGAAGAGCTGTACGATCCTTTTTAACATCCAACCACCTCCTACTCATTATTAACCATTGTTTTGCTAATCAAAACGCCGAATGCAAAAGCGGACGTGTTTTTTTTGTAAATAGTTTTATTTACCAATATACCATATCATATACCAAAAATGTTCTAGTGTCGTTATATTATGGAATCAATGTAATATTCTTAATTGTGTCTACTCATATAGAGATGCTCTTGAATTCTTTTTAGGCCCTCTCGTATTTTCTTCGCCCTAACTTCCCCAATTCCTTCCACATCATCCAATTCATTAATAGTTGCACGACAAACACCTTGTAACGTTTTAAATCGATTAATTAAATTTTCAATGATAAGTGGTGGAACACGAGAAATTTTGCTTGCGATTCGGTATCCCCTCGGTGTCACGCTTACTTCTAAGCTCATTTGCCCTGGATAGCCAAGCAATTTAACTAAATCACTATCCTCTAGAAGCTGTGTATTTGCAAGATCTTGTAACTTTTTCAAAATTTGATGGTGATCCTGCGTTTTTTCTTGATAATAATCCTTAATTAATAACGCTGCCTCTGCTTCTAAGTCGGCTAGTAATTCTGTAAGTTGTAAACGAATTAACCTTCCTTCCGTTCCTAACTCATGAATGTAGCTCAATATTTCATTTTTAATACGCAGTACCATTTCAACACTATGTAAAACGTGAACTACCTCGGACATTGTAACGACCTCTTCAAATTCTAGAATGCCCAAATTCGTAATCCCATCATTCCATACAGCTTTATATTTTTCTAACGTTTGAATAGCTTGGTTTGCCTTTGTTAAAATTACACCTATATCTTTTAGTGTATAACGTAAGTTCCCTTGATATAGTGTAATTACGTTACGTCTTTGTGAAATAGCCACAACAAGGCTAGCCGTCTGCTTTGCTACACGCTCTGCCGTTCGGTGACGCATACCTGTTTCAATAGAATCAATGGATGGATCTGGAACTAATTGTGCATTTGCAATTAAAATTTTGCTCCCAGTTTCATTTAAAATAAGTGCCCCATCCATTTTTGCTAATTCATATAAACTAGCCGGTGAGAATGCACAATTAATGTGAAATCCTCCATCAACAATACTTTTAATCTGCTCATTATACCCAAGAACAATTAGCCCTCCAGTTTGCGCACGAAGTACGTTATCTATCCCTTCGCGTAGTGGTGTTCCTGGGGCAACGAGCTGTAGAATGTTAATCATACTTTTGACACGTTGCTTGTTTTCCTCCATAGCCTAGCCTCCTAATGTCAAACGAAGCGCCTCTCCTAAATTAGAAACACCTACTACCTCAATCCCATCTGGAATTGTCCATCCTCCCAAATTTTTTCTAGGAATAATAGCACGTTGAAATCCTAATTTTGCTGCTTCTTGTACACGTTGTTCAATTCTTGATACTCTTCTTATTTCTCCAGTTAGGCCTACTTCTCCTATTACCGCATCGGTTGGTGCAGTAGCTTTATCTCTGAAACTTGAAGCAATACTTAAGGCAACAGCTAAATCGATTGCTGGTTCATCTAATTTCAAGCCACCCGCGACTTTTAAATACGCGTCTTGATTTTGCAACAATAAACCTGTTCTTTTTTCTAGCACTGCCATAATAAGTGAAACGCGGTTATGATCAATTCCCGTCGCCATTCTTCGAGGATTTCCAAAACTAGTAGGGGAGATTAATGCTTGTATTTCTACTAAAACCGGTCTTGTTCCTTCCATTGAAGCAACCACTGTGGATCCTGCAACTCCAACTGGACGTTCCTCAAGGAAAATTTCAGAAGGATTTAGTACTTCTGCAAGACCTAGTTCCTTCATTTCAAAGATACCCATTTCATTTGTGGAACCAAAACGGTTCTTCACAGCTCGCAAAATACGATATGTATGGTGACGATCTCCTTCAAAGTAAAGAACTGCATCAACCATATGTTCTAGCATACGTGGCCCTGCAATTGCCCCTTCTTTTGTCACATGTCCGACGATAAAAATAGGAATCCCTTTCGTTTTTGCAAGTTTCATTAATTCCGCTGTACATTCACGTACTTGCGCTACACTTCCTGGGGCTGACGTCACTTCAGGTAAATGTATCGTTTGAATAGAGTCAATAACAACAAAAGCTGGATTCATCTCTTCAATGTGCGCTGCAATTCGCTGTAGATCAGTTTCTGCTACAACAAATAGATTACTACCCTTTACATGCAAACGATCTGCACGAAGTTTAATCTGCTTTGCTGACTCCTCACCTGATATGTATAGTACATCATATGAAGAATCTGCTAATTGCGATGAAATTTGTAATAACAATGTTGATTTCCCAATCCCAGGGTCTCCACCAATAAGTACTAAAGATCCATCTACAATCCCGCCACCAAGTACACGGTTAAACTCTTGAAATTTCGTTTCAATACGCGCCTCAGACTTTGTTTCTACCTCTGTTAAGCGTCTTGGTTTTGTTACTTCTGATTGAATTGCATTGGCATAATTAAGGCGCCTTGATGATACAACTGGTTCCATCTCTTCAACAAGCGTATTCCATTTACCACATCCAGGACATTTCCCCATATATTTTGGCGACTGATAACCACACTCTTGACATGTGAATTTTGTTTTCTTTTTAGCCATATCTTTTATAGTTCACTTCACTTTCATCTACAAACGTTTATCCTTCTCGTACAAGAAAGAGGGCTATCGCGTAGCCCTCTTTGTTTGTCTATACTTATTTTACCTTTTCCGCACTATGAATGACAAATGATTCTCCTTCTATATCAAAGATAACTTTTTGCCCTTTCTCAATAGCACCTTTTAACAGTTCTTCTGATAGTCTATCTTCTACATGTTTTTGAATTGCTCTACGAAGCGGACGAGCACCGTACTCTCGATCAAATCCTTTATCAGCAATTGCTGAAATTGCTCCTTCTGTTAAGTGCAATTCAATCTCTTGTTCTTTTAAGCGATTCACTAACTGATTCACCATAAGAGTTACAATTTCTTGAATATGTTTTTTCTCAAGCATATGGAACACGATAATTTCATCAATACGGTTTAAGAATTCTGGACGAAATGCTTTTTTCAATTCATCCATTACTTTACCTTTCATATCTGAATAATCGCGGCTCTCATCTTGTACGTTAAATCCAAGATGTTTATTACGTTTTAATGCGTCTGCACCAACATTAGACGTCATAATAACAATTGTATTACGGAAATCAACTGTACGTCCTTTAGAATCTGTTAAACGGCCATCTTCTAATACTTGTAGTAAAATATTAAACACATCAGGATGAGCTTTCTCTACTTCATCTAATAAGACAACTGAATATGGCTTACGACGAACTTTCTCTGTTAATTGTCCACCTTCTTCATATCCAACATATCCTGGAGGAGATCCAACTAAACGAGAAGTAGAATGCTTTTCCATGTACTCAGACATATCGATGCGGATCATTGCATCCTCATCACCGAACATAGATTCCGCTAACGCCCTCGCTAGTTCTGTTTTACCTACACCAGTCGGTCCTAGGAAAATAAATGAGCCAATTGGACGTTTCGGATCTTTTAATCCCGCTCTCGCACGACGAACAGCTTTTGCCACAGCTACAACTGCTTCATCCTGCCCAATTAAACGATCATGTAAAATTGATTCCAAGTTTAATAATTTATCTGTCTCTGTTTGTGCAAGTTTAGAAACTGGAATACGTGTCCATGTGGAAACGACATTTGCAATATCTTCTACTGTTACTTCTGAGTTTTCTTGTCCTTGTTTCTCTTTCCACTGACGCTTTGTATCTTCTAACTTTTCACGTAAACGTTGTTCCATATCACGTAAGGAAGCAGCTTTTTCAAATTCTTGGCTTTGCACAGCTGCATCTTTTTCTTTTCTAATTTCCTCAAGCTTCACTTCAAGCTCTTTTAAGTTTGGCGGTGTTGTATAAGAACGTAAGCGCACTTTTGATGCGGCCTCATCAATTAAATCGATTGCTTTATCAGGTAAAAAACGGTCTGTAATGTAACGATCTGAAAGTTTTACAGCCGCATCGATTGCATCATCTGTAATAGATACGCGGTGATGCGCCTCATAACGGTCACGTAAACCTTTTAAAATTTGAACTGATTCTTCTAAGTTTGGTTCATCAACATGAATTGGTTGGAAACGTCTTTCTAATGCCGCATCCTTTTCAATATATTTACGATATTCGTCTAAAGTTGTTGCACCAATACATTGTAATTCACCACGTGCTAAAGATGGTTTTAAAATATTCGATGCATCAATTGCACCTTCCGCCCCTCCTGCACCAATTAACGTATGAAGCTCATCAATAAATAGAATGATGTTACCAGCTTGGCGAATCTCATCCATCACTTTCTTTAAACGATCCTCAAATTCACCACGATATTTTGTTCCAGCAACAACTGTACCCATATCTAATGTCATAACACGCTTATCTCTTAAAGTTTCAGGAACTTCATTATTTACAATTTGCTGTGCTAATCCTTCCGCAATTGCTGTCTTACCTACACCAGGTTCTCCAATTAATACTGGATTGTTTTTTGTTCTACGGCTTAACACTTCAATTACACGTTGAATTTCTTTACTACGTCCAATAACAGGATCTAAACGATTTTCACGTGCAACAACTGTTAAATCACGCGCTAGACTGTCAAGTGTAGGTGTATTCGCATTTGTTGATGAACCACCTTGGTGACCTGAACTAGCTTCATTACTTCCAAGGAGTTGTAACACTTGTTGTCTTGCTTTATTTAGGCTTACACCTAAATTATTTAAAACACGTGCTGCTACACCTTCACCTTCACGGATTAAACCAAGTAAAATATGTTCTGTTCCAACGTAGGAATGGCCCAATTTACGAGCTTCGTCCATAGACAACTCAATAACTTTTTTAGCACGAGGTGTGTAATGTACTGTTTGAGAAGCTTCCGTTCCACGTCCAATTAATGCTTCTACCTCTTTTTGAACTTTCTCTGGACTTAATCCAAGAGCAATTAACGCTTTTGCTGCAATTCCTTCACCTTCGCGTACAAGCCCAAGTAAAATATGTTCTGTTCCAATATTATTATGCCCAATGCGAATTGCTTCCTCTTGAGATAAAGCCAATACTTTCTGTGCTCGTTCTGTAAATCTTCCAAACATCATAGAAATCGCCTCCTACTTGCGCTTAATTTTGTTCAATTCGTAATCGCTCACGGATTAAGGTTGCTCTTCGATAATCTCTTTCTTCTGGTCCTAGAGCTCCTCCTGCATATTGTTGCAAAATGCCCGGTTGAGTAAGAACCATTAACTCAGTTAAAATATTTCTCGATATACCTTGTATATACCCTAAGTCAATACCAAGTCGTACATCTGATAAGCAAGTGGCTGCTTCTGCAGATTGAATTAAACGACTGTTTGCTAGTATTCCGTAAGAACGATATACTTTATCTTCAAGCTCAATACTTGAATTTTGTACAATTAATTCTCTAGCCACTTTTTCTTGATGGATGATTTGTTGAATGACACTCTTTAAATCTGCAATAATATCTTCTTCTGATTTCCCTAGTGTCATTTGATTTGACACTTGAAATATATTACCTAACGCTTCGCTACCTTCACCGTATATTCCTCTTACTACTAACCCTAATTTTTGAATTACTTGTATAATACGGTTAATTCTTTTCGTTAAAACCAGTCCCGGCAAATGAATCATTACCGAAGCCCTTAATCCTGTACCGACGTTAGTGGGGCAACTCGTAATATATCCAAGCGATTCATCAAAAGCATATTCAACCTGTTCCTCGATCCAATTATCTATTTGATTGGCACTTTGAAGCGCCTCTGATAACTGTAAACCTGAAAATAGGCACTGAATCCTAACATGATCCTCTTCATTAAGCATGATACTTATATGTTCACTTTCTGATAGTAGGCATGCTCCGTATTCTGTTCCTGCAAGATTTGGACTAATTAAATGCTTCTCAACTAAAACTCTCCTTTGAAGAGGATTTAATTCATTCATTTTTAATAGTTCAAACTCCCCAAAAGGTTCTACAGGTTTATTTATAAACTTCTTCTTAAATAACTCATGAATCTGCTTAGCTTCTTCCTCGTTTTGCATAGTAGAGAATTGATATTTTTTAAAATTACGAGCCAAACGAATTCGACTACTTAAAACAATATCAGAATCAGGACCATCCCCCTTCATCCATGGACTAATCGCTTCATTCATGATTCTGTCCAGTGACATAGAACTATTCCCCCTCTCTATGCTCACTAAGCTGATTTACAAGACCTCGAATTTTATCTCGTACTTCAGCCGCTTTCTCAAATTCCTCTTTCTGTACATATTGTTTCAGATTGAGTTTTAGTTCATCTAATTCTTTCTTTAAGTAGATATTTCCTTCTATACGTTCAGGAATTTTTCCACAATGATCTGTATGCCCACCGTGAAGACGTTTTAACAATGGTTTTAAATGCCCCTTAAATGTATCGTAACAAGAAGCACATCCAAAGCGTCCCACTTTTGTAAATTGTTCATATGTCATCTTACAATTTGGACATCTTGATATATTTGTATTTGAAAATGCATCTTGCCCTTCTTCAGACATTGCTGGTTCACCATGCAATAATCCGGCTAATAGGTCATGGAATGAAAAATTAGACTGCGGTGATTGAAAGAAAGACGTATAGCCACTTTGTTCTGCACATTGCTCGCAAAGATGAACTTCCGCCTTTTTTCCGTTGATTACTTTTGTATAATGTAAAGTTGCTGGTCTCATATTACAATTTTGACAAGTCATCGCTATCCCCCACCTTTACAACAGGAACGATCTATCTCATGCTACTTTTCATACATTACTAGATTGTTCTCTTTCCTTAATCCATTTAGTAAAAGCACATGTCATCTTTCAAAATTCCTACAATATTAAACTGCATTATCTTGGTTATCATTCTTAACAAAAGTTATATTTATTTATATTTCAGTGTTCTTAACATTGCGCATAATATTCGAGCCCTAAGTTCATCTCGAGAAGGAACATCCATTAATAATACAGAACGATCTAGTACGCTTAACATAAGTTTAGCTTCACGATTTGTTATGATACCTTCTTCTATTAAACGTATAATCATGCTTTCTGCATTTCCTTGCGCGACACTATGATCAATCATATGAAGCATTTGATCAATAATGTCTATATCATCATGCAATTTGACTTTTATAATGCGAATGTAACCTCCTCCACCTCGTTTACTTTCTACTACAAATCCTCTTGCCAACGTAAAACGGGTATTGATTACATAGTTGATTTGAGACGGCACACAATCGAATCGATCAGCGATCTCATTCCTCTTGATTTCAATCACATTATTATTGCTTAAGTCAATAACTTGCTTTAGATATTTCTCAATGATATCAGATATATTTCTCATTTATCCGCCACCTTTATTGACTTTGACTATCTTTGACTTTAATTATATACGTATTAAAAAAATTTGCAACTCTTTTGCTTATTCACTATCCTAGCCACATTTCCCAGTCTTTAATCAAAAGGACGATTCTTTAAGTAAAGATTTTTCGAATTACTATGAATTATAAAAAGAAACACGAAAAAACACGAGTCATTTGACTCGTGTTTTAGTTGCTTGGCGACGTCCT
>NZ_JBALMG010000077.1:0-3035 GCF_036963225.1 Bacillus sp. JJ783
ATCGTATGCCGCTTGATTTACTAAACTAACCATTCCATTTTTATCGATTACTACAATCCCTTCACGTACAGATTGAATAACTGTACTATGCTCCTCGTATAAAGATGAAATTTCTTCTGGCTCCATTCCAAACATCATCCGCTTAATACTTTTTGCTAAATATACAGAGCCAATTATCCCAATTAACAGACCTGTTATTGTAATCCAAAACACACGCTTTCCATACACTTCTATCGCTCCATGAATATCATCCATTGAAAAACCAACAGATACTACACCAATAATTTCATTATCCTGATTACGAATTGGGACTTTTCCACGTAACGAAGGCCCTAATGATCCCGTTGCTTTCGAAACGTAAGATTTCCCTTCTAATAGGACCCCTTTATTATCTCCGCCCACCATAGCTTCTCCTATTTTCTCTCGCTTAGGATGTGCATAACGAATACCATCTTTATTTCCAACTACAATAAAGTCAGCATCTGTTTCGATTCGAATTTTTCCTGCAATTGGCTGAATAATAGAAGCTGGATTTTCTTTTTGAAAAGCTTCCCCGATTTCCGGTATAGCAGCAACTGTTTTCGCAACATGCAACGCCCTTTTTCCAATTTGTTCTTCTACTGTTTCAGATAATATATAGTAAAATAAATAACTCGTTAACAGCAGTACAGCAAGAATAAGTGTACTAATAGTTAATGTAATTCTCGGTTGCAATTTCAATTTCTTCAATTTCAAAATCATTCCCCTAACATTACTGAAGATAGAATTCAAAGAATATACAGATTTTTCAACTTAATCATACCACATTTATTTCTTTACTTTTATATCATTATTCACTACTCTGCCTTAGTGTTAGCAGAGAGTCATATAAACACACAAAAGCCCCTCTAATATCTATTTACTAGAGGGGCTTTTCACCTTACTATTCCTTATCTTTCTCTACTTCTTTTTTCTCACCTTCTACTACAGATACGACAGGTTTATCGTTTGATAGTTGCTGCACGGCACCTTTTCCAGCGAATCCTTCTAGTAATTCTTTTAAATCAATACCAGAAGAGGCTTTTAAAGTTTCTTGCATTGTTGCCATTAAATCTGTCGCATACCCTGCAACTTTCCCAGCGCCGCTATTCTTTCCACCGCCGCCTGTATCGACAACTGTAATTTTATCAATATTGCTAAGTGGACTCGCAATTTCTTTCGCATAACTTGGAAGCATTTTAAGAACCATATCCATAATCGCGGCTTGCCCATATAATTCAAATGCTTCTGCAATTTTTTGTTTCGCTTCTGCTTCTGCTAAACCTTTTAACCTAATAACATCTGCTTCCGCTGTACCTTGTGCCTTTTGTACTTCTGCCTTTGCCTGGCCTTGTGCTTTTTCAATTTCTGCTTTTGCTAAACCTTCTACACGAACTTCTTCTGCACGTGCTCTTGCTTCTGCTTCAATTTTATATTGATCCGCATCTGCTTTTTTCATTTGTTTTACTTTTTCCGCTTCAGCTGATTGTTCAACAGCATAGCGATCTGCATCTGCCTTTTTCTTTACTTCTGCATCGTATTGCTTTTCACGACGCGCAATCTCTTTTTCTTCTAACTCAATTTGCTTTTCACGCTCAATGATTTTAACTCGCATTTGCTCTTCTGTAACACCTTGTTGTGCTTTCGCTTGTTGT
Source organism: Bacillus sp. JJ783 (assembly GCF_036963225.1). Taxonomy (NCBI): domain Bacteria; kingdom Bacillati; phylum Bacillota; class Bacilli; order Caryophanales; family Bacillaceae; genus Bacillus; species Bacillus sp. JJ783. The sequence continues at coordinate 1,674 of NZ_JBALMG010000077.1, forward strand.
AATTCATAAGAAAGATCTGCATCTGCGCGAGCTTGTTCTTGGTCTCTCTTATAAGATTGTACTTTTAATTCTTTATGTTTTTCAGCTTCAGCGATTTGTGCATCACGTTGATATTCTGCTTCTTTTGCTTCTTTCTCAGCACGAGCTTTTTCAATTCTCGCCTCTTTTTCACGCTCTGCATTTGCAACTGTTGCATCACGCTTAACCATTGCAATTTGCGGCTGACCAAGTGCATCTAAGTAACCGTTTTTATCCATTATTTCTTTAATTGTAAAGGAAACGATGCGAAGTCCCATCTTCTTCAAATCAGTCGAAGCTACTTCATGCACCTTTTGTGCGAATTGCTCTCTATTACTATAAGCATCTTCTACTGTCATAGAAGATAAAATAGCACGTAGATGCCCTTCTAAAACTTCTTTTGCTTCTACTTTTAACTCTTCCGTTTCTTTTCCTAAATATTGTTCAGCTGCTGTAGAAACTTCTTCAATTGTCGATCCTACTTTAATAATAGAAACACCGTTTACTGTAATCGGTACACCTTGTTTCGTATACGTATCACGTGTTCCAACTTCTAATTTATAGTTTAATAAGCTAAGAAGTTCTGCTCGTTGCATAATTGGCACAACGAAAGTACCACCACCGCGGATAATCTTAATCTTCTTTCCATCATCAGTGGTAACAACATTCTTTCCACCACCAAGCCAGTTCCCTGTTACAATTAATGCTTCATCTGGACCAACTGTACGATACTTCGTAATGAATACTAAAATGAGTAGAATTAAAATTGCGAGTAAAACTCCACCGATAATTAATGGAATCGTCATGTAAATTCCCCCTTATAATTTTGGTTTTTTTAAAGAATAAGCGATGTTCTGTACAAGCAAAACACCATCTTGAACTCCCTCGATAATAACTTCAGTTCCTTGTGAAATATCTTTCTTTCCAATTGTTTTAGCTGGGATTGCATTACTTCCAAATTTAGAGGAGATTAATACTTCACCAAATCCTTCTGTAGGAATTGTCGTAATGACTTCTCCCTTGCAACCAATGAATTCATCCATACGTTGCACCGTGTTTTGTTCTGCTTCTGCAATTGGTTTTAAAATTAGTATTTTCATTATGAAAACACCGATAAAAGATATAGCAAATGAGGCCCCGAAAATAACGAGACTATTATAGGAATATAAATATTCTCCTATATAACTAAGTCCACATAACATGGCGAAAAAACTAAGTAGCAACGTTACAACGGATACAGATCCGCCTCCAAAACTAAATATTGATTCAAAAATATCTCCAAAAAAGATATAAATAACAGTAAGTATAGTTGCAATTATAAATCCGTATAAATAAATTGTTTCA
>NZ_JBALMG010000077.1:3077-6972 GCF_036963225.1 Bacillus sp. JJ783
GTTTCAAGTGGATAACCAAACAAGATCATTTCTTATCCCCCTTTCTTAAACAACCCTCTTTTTATTTGTATGAATCACCTCTTTCAAAGATTATCGTTCTTAATTTTCAGTTATTTATTCTTTAAAGAAAAACCTGTAAGACAGGCCCCTAAAAAAGAACAGGAGAAACCTATTGTGACAGGCTCCTCCTAGTAAATAACCGATATATTATATATCTATATAATATACTATTTTCCACAAAAAGTAAAGTTAAACATACATTGGAAAAGCATTTATTTTACTGATAATGCGTATGTTCCATCGCCATTATCATATTTATATACATACAAGTAGTACTTACCTGGTTTTGCATTAAATTTTGCTTCTATATGATTTCCATTAGCTTGACCGTAAGCTGCATAATTTTGCATATTTGATTCATGATGAAGTACCCATGTCATCCCGATTCCATGCTCATTTAAAACAGAAATATCGATATCTTTCGCTGATGCTACATTAAATGTATAAACATCGGTGTGATCCCCGCCGATAAGGCTACCTTTTATAGTAGTGTTTAGCCCGATACGATTTGCTTCCTCTGGACGATTATTTGGTTCAGATTCTGTTAAACGTCCATCTTTAATCGTAACATTTGTTTCGCTTCTACTCTCTTTTCCTTTATCATCTTTTACTCTTAACGCTACTTTATAAGTCCCTTCTCTTTCATATGCATGTACTGGATTAACTTCTGTACTTGTTCTTCCGTCTCCAAACTCCCATGAATAAGAAACGATTTTTCCATCTTCGTCGTTTGATCCATCACTTTTGAATTGAATTCCTTCTTTTACAAGCCCATTATAAGGACCGTTTATATTAACTTTCGGAGCTTTATTTTCTCCGTCATCTTTTGCGATACCATGAAAGACTACATCATATTCAAATTGATTGGAACTATTCACACGATAATTGACGAAATATGCTGTAACCGTTTTGTAGCCGCTCCATTCTTTTTGCGGTAATTGTTCTAAAGCTTCATTTACTCTTTTACTCATTGCGTTCCAGTCTTCTGATTCACCTTTTGTTACACTACCTGTAAACGTACCTTCTAATGTAAATGTATTAAAGAATTGAGACTCATATTTTGTCATTTTTGTATCTTTCATAGACAACGTCTCACTAATTTCTTTCTTCACTTCTGTTAACGATTTTGGTGCATGTTCAGTTAAATAATCATCTGCTACTTCCGGCACATTATACTTATCTTGATTATCAATTAACTGCTGCATATAAGCTTGGTACTCTTTATTTAACTTCGGATCTTTACTTAAAGTTTCACGATATGTATCATAATTTTTCACGTCATTCGCACGAATTAAATCTTGAATTTTATCAAACGTTTCAAATTGATGAGTATATAAGTACGACTGCAATGCGAACGAGTAGTTATAGAAATCCCAAGAACCATATTTAGCAAATAGTGTACGCTCTGCTGTATAACGGCTTGCAGGATCAGATGATAATCCGCTAATGATGCTCTTTCTCGGTACTACATTATTTGTACGAGTAGATCCTGCGAAAAATTCTGCATTCCCTTCTTGGAACCAAGTTAATCTTTCATTTTGATACATATCTCCTCTTCCAAATAAACCAGGAACTTCATATCTCCCTTGAAGATAATGAGTGAACTCATGACGGAATAACTCTTCTAAACTATAAATACTTTGCTCTGGCGTACGCTCATATGTAAAGAATGTACCTGTCTCTTCAATATAAATTCCACCATTGTTTGTTTCATATCCATACAATTGTCTATTTAACTGATATTCATCTGGAGTATTATAGATTACTATCGTTAATACGTCGTCTGCATTACCTTGTTCTAAAGCTTTGTCATTTCCAATTACGCGGTGATATTGCGCTTTTACTTCCTTCGCGGCCCAATATAATCTCTTAATTTTTTCTTCTGACACTTTATCCCCAGTTTTAAATACAATAGATCCATCGTCGAATGTATACGTTTTTGGTAAGTATTGCTCTTTTCCTTCTTTACGTATCTTCTCTAAATCTACCGTATTCCCGCTATAATCTTTCCCATTATAGTTTGTTGTAATTTGTTCTACCGCAACAAAATACGGTTCACTTAAACGTGGATACATATGCATTGCTTGTGTAACAATCTCTAATCCTTTATTTGGATTGCTATGAAACTTTCCTAAACGGCTAGCAAAATAAATTCCATTATTAACGAGCCATTTATTTTCTGGCGTTACTTCATTTAGAAGAGCAATACGATTTATTTCATTAATAAACCCATCTACTTTTCCATACCACATCGTTTCATTCGCTTCTTTACGAGCCTCATTTAAGTAAGACTGTATATCATAATCAATGCCTTGCATCATATCGTACACAGCTTGTCCTTTCATACGATCGTCTACATATGCATTAAAATTATCATTATATTGTTTTAAAATATTCGATGCGTATTGCACCGTTTCAACATCACTTGATGCATTACTAATTAATTTACCGTATGCAGATACTACTGTATCTTGCTCATTTGTTCCAAGCTTAAAGTTTGGATTTTTTGCGATTGCTTTTAAAGCAGGTAAACATTTATCCTGGAAGCTTCTTTCATTTAAGGCGCTTAATTCATTATTATAAAATGCAAGATAAAAAGCCGAACGTAACACTTCAGTAAACGTTTGAATTCCTTTTGAATCATCTTTCGTAAATGTACTACCTCTATGAGCTAATTCGTCTATAATTACTTGCATTTTTCCTTTGTCCTGATAAAAAGTTTTCGCGTCTTCATTGAACTGGAACAAGTCTGTAATTTGATTCCACTTAATACTTCCTAAAGTTTCAATCAATTCTTGATCATTCATTTTGTTTAAATCAGCCATCGAATAGCTTTCTTTAACTTGCTTTACTTTTGAACTCTTCATAATAGATGCTGGTCGCTGTGAAAAGTCTCCTACTTTTAAACGTTCTTGAAATGATAATGTTTCCTCAGCTTTAGAAGCGTGTCCGATCTCATCTACTGGTTTTTCAATTCCAACTGGTTTCGAATGCAATACATTATATGGGACCTTTTCTTCTGCTAATACATTCGTTTGAATTGCTCCTAACGATAGCGCCATTGTACTAATACTAAGCATCACTTTATTAATCTTTAATTTCTTGTTCATATCATTGCCCCCTATTTATATATTCCATTCACGAAATTAACATATTATCTGGATAAAATGATATAAAATGCAATATTTCATATTATTTCTTCATACATTTTGAACGTATCGTGAACGAAGAGTACTCACAATTTCCGCTACAGTTTCTCCATTATTTAAGTGATCAAAACATCCTCGTATTAATATCCTTCCCCTATTCAAAAAGACCTTATCATAAGCATATTTCAACATGAAATTGCTATGATAAGGTATTCTCAAAAAAATATATATTCTTTGTGATAATAAGATAAAACGTTATTTATTTCTTAAATAATCTCTTTCTAAATACAAACATACTTAATGCTGAAAGAACAAGTGCTAATCCAGAAAGTAAAGTCGATGTGGTAGCTTGACCACCAGTTGCTGCTAAAGATTTCTTATTTTCCTCTTGCTTATTAGCATGTTGTTTATTTGAATCTTTTTCTTTCGTACTCTCTTGTCCTACCACTTTCACTGACCCAACTTGATTATCCCCTTTTGGCTCTTGATCCAATCTAGTTGTCGCTTCTTTTACCTCTTCTTTTGTTTCTCCAACTTCTTTTGCTGGTTCTTTCACTTCTTCTTTTATACCTTCAACTTCTTTTACCGGCTCTTTTACTTCTCCTTTTGTTTCTTCAACTTCTTTTACCGGCCCTTTTACTTCTCCTTTTGTTTCTTCAACTTCTTTTACCGGCTCTTTTAATTCT
>NZ_JBALMG010000077.1:7130-8868 GCF_036963225.1 Bacillus sp. JJ783
TATTTCCTCAACTTCTTTTGTCGGTCCTTTCACTTCTTCTTTTGTTTCCTCAACTTCTTTTACCGGCTCTTTTACTTCTTCTTTTGTTTCTTCAACTTCTTTTACCGGCTCTTTTACTTCTTCTTTTTCAACTATATTTTGAATCACTGTTCCGTTAAATCTTATACTAATTTCATCAGAATCTAACTCGAATTTATATACCTTTTCGCCTGGAGTACTCCATTTTATTACTCCGTTATTAAGCGTTCCCGCCTCACTTGTCAATTTAATATTCTCAATAGTTTCTCCTTCTAAATCATATACAGGAACTTGAATTTCTTCATTTACTTTTGCATCATTTAAAACGATTTTTTGTCTTCCGACATCAATTGTAAACCACTGACCTAACTGTATTAACGGCCTTACATCACGAATCTCATTTCCAGCTAATTTTAGACTAATTAAGTCTAACATCGAGCCAAGAACCGATACATCTTTAACACGATTGTCTGCAAGATTTAACCACTGTAGATTTTTCAATAAAGATAACGGTGTTATATCTTCAATTTGATTATGAGATACATTCATAGCGTTCAATTGTTTCAAGTTCGAGATGAACTCAATATTTTTCAAGCCCACTCCTTCTAAAGTTAAGTTTTCTAAATTCACCATGGACTCTAAACCAGTTACATCCTTTATCTCTTTTCCTTTTTCTTTAAGTATCTCTAATGTTTTAATCTGTAATAAATCCTCTTTTGTTATAGGGGCATTGAGATTCTCTCTACCTAAATTCTCTTTATTAATATGTTGTTGTAAAGTTTTATCAAGAATTACATTTTCACTTTCTTTTTGTTTTTCAACTATATTCTGTATAACCATCCCATTAAACCTTATTTTACTTTCAGCAGAATTCGTATCTAGTTTAAATTCATATATTTTTTCTCCAGGGCTATTCCATTTTATAAATCCGTTATTCAGAGTAGCTCCCTCACTTTTTAAATTAATATTTTGAAGTGGTTCTCCTTTAAGATTATATATTGGAATTTTTATTGCTTCATCTACGCTTGCTTTATCTAAAAAGATTTTTTGTCTCTGAATGTCAATCCAAATTCGCTTACCTAGTTCTTGAACAGGCCTTATATCAAAAATCTCATTCGCTGCAAGGTTTACTTCGTGTAAATTTGTTAGCTCGCCAAGTGCTGATATATCAGAAATATAATTTTCTTCTAAATTCAGTACTTGTAATTTTCCTAATTTTGATAATGGTGATATATCTTTTATTTCACTATCAGCAATTTCTAGTTCAATAAGATTACTCATTTTACTAATAGGCTCAACATCACTAATTTTATTATTTCCTATCCATAGTAGTTTCACATTCTTTAACTTCTCAATACCCGAAAGATTACTAATTTGATTATTTGCTAAGTATACTTCTTTTAAAGATGACACTGTAAATAATGGTGTAAGATCTTTTATATTATTACCGATTAAATCTAATGTTTTAATCTTTTTCATTTGACTTAATGGTGTAAGATCCGCAATTTTGTTATCTCTTAAAAAGAGCATGTCAAGATTCTCTAGCTTAGAAACGGGTTGAATGCTTTCAATTGGATTAGAGGATAAATCTAAATATTTCAAATGTCTCAATTCTGAGATAACAGATATGTCTGTTACATTAGACTCTCTTAATGTCAACTTCTCTAAGTTTGTCATATATTCTAAACCAGCTATTTCATTTATTCCTTCACCTGAATAT
>NZ_JBALMG010000077.1:8921-15054 GCF_036963225.1 Bacillus sp. JJ783
TTAATAAATCTTCCTTCGTTATAGGTTCATTTATATTTTTTCTATCTAAATTGTACTTATTAATATGCTGTTGTAATTTCTTATCAACTATTACATTCGCAACTTTTTCTTGTTTTTCCACTTTATCCTCTTTATTTTCCTTTTGCTTTTCCGGTACATTATTTTCTAAATTTAAAGTATTTACTTCAAACTGTACTTGATATTTATTATCATATCCCATTGTCGGAATATAAATATGCATTTGCATATTATACCTTTTTCCTAGTTCTCCAACTTCAAATTGAATAACCTTCGTCCCATTTTTCTTTTTATCCTCAGATATTACTTTCACATCATGAAACACACCAGAAGTATGAATATCCTCTGTTTTCAAGTATTGGAAGAAATCACTATCACTTAACGTTGCTGTTACAATTTTCTTTCCATTCTCAATTGTTAATTTCGGATCCTTTATATAAACAGCTGCCATGGACTCTTCATTTGTTTTATCTTTATACGCTTTAATAACAGCATCGTATGTACCATTTTCTAAAGCATATCCAGTTTTATTTGCCTCAATTGCTACTGCCGCTAAAGCAGGTGTCGAATACACAGCAAACGGTAGCGATAAAGCTGCCGCCACTAACATTGCATTTATATGTTTTCTTTTATTTTTTTTCAACTTTACATCTCCTCCAAAATATATAAATTAAAATGTAATCATTCTCGAATAAATGATAATGATTTTCATTATCATTGTCAATTAAAAAAATAAAAAGTTTACAAAAAAATAAACCCCTTCAAAAGGGGTTATGCCATTTTCTCGCCTGATTCTTCTTTAAAAAAGCTTTTCATCGCATGGAATACGTCTGCTTTTTGCTTTAAAATATAATATCTAAAGTTCTCATCTTTAATATTTTTATATGCTGACATAAGTGTACTGTGGCGGTTGTACTGATTCACTTCCCCATACCCAAACATATTACACTTCTTCATCAACTCTTCAACAAGCTTTACACATCTAGCATTATCCGAAGTTAAATTATCACCGTCTGAAAAATGGAATGGATAAATATTATAACGGTCTGGTGAATATTTATTATCGATTAACTCAAGTGCTTTTTTGTATACGGAAGAACAGATCGTTCCACCACTTTCTCCTTTTGAGAAAAATTCTTCTTCTGTAACGACCTTCGCTTCCGTATGATGGGCAATAAACTCAATGTCTACGGTTTCATACTTTGTGCGTAAAAATCTTGTCATCCAGAAAAAGAAGCTACGTGCCATATACTTCTCCCATATCCCCATCGATCCACTCGTATCCATCATCGCTAATACAACAGCTTTTGAATCTGGCTTTAACACTTCATTCCAAGTACGGAACTTTAAATCTTCTTGGTGAATTGGATGGAAAGATGCTTTACCACGCATTGCATTTCGTTTATATGCAGATATCATCGTTCGCTTCTTATCGATATTTCCCCATAATCCTGTTTTTCTAATATCATTAAACTCAATGTGTTCAATCCGGTTTTCATCCAGTTCTTTTCTCTTTAAATTAGGCAACTCTAACTCTTTGAAAAACGCTTGCTCCAATTCTAAAATTGAGACTTCTGCTTCATAATAATCTTCTCCAGCTGCATCTCCTGCCCCTTGCCCTTTTCCTGGTCCTTTCTGCTTTTGACCACCTGATCCATCTCTCGCAACGACATCGCCAACTTTGCTGTCACCGTTCCCTTGCCCAACATGTTTATTTTTATCATAATTGTATCTAATCTTATATTCATCTAAAGAACGAATCGGTATTTTCACAACATCCCTACCATTAGACATAACAATATTTTCTTCCGTTACAAGATCTGGTAAATTATTTTTAATTGCCTCTTGTACTTTTTCTTGATGGCGTTGTTGGTCGTCATATCCTTTGCGATGGAGGGACCAGTTTTCCTGTGAAATTGTATAGTTTGGTTGATTTTCTTCGCCCATGCCTTTCCCCCCTTACTGTATTTATTTTCTCTTATGAACAGCAATCTATAATTTTGTTTTCTAGTGTGCGTAACTATAATATTTGAAAAATAACTGTTCATCGAAAATCATCCCATAAACATATATAGCGTTTTTCATACAATACTCCGAGCATCTTAAACAAAATTTTGCCACTCACATAATAGAAAGAAACATTCAGCCGTTGATAAGAAAGAAACACAATGCATTGTTGCACACATTTTCGTTTTGCAACATATTGTATTGTGTTGGCTTTTTTGTATGAATGGTTGGTTACTCTATCATATGCATATTGTAAAAATAATTGACAATAAATTCATAAAATCGCATCTTAATTTATTATATTCGGACAAGCTATGACATTTTTTACAAATATCAATAGATAACAAAACGCCGTCCCAAGAATAAGAGACAGCGTTTTGTTATCAAACTATCGATTTAACAAACTACCTACATATCGTAACAATTCATTCGCGGATGAAGAATTATAGCCATGCTCATCAATTAAGCGTGCAACAACATCATTGATTTTCTTAAGCTGATTTTCGTCTGGTGTTTTCGTTGACGTTGTAATTTTCACTATATCTTTTAAATCAGCAAATAGTTTTTTCTGAATCGCTTCACGAAGACGTTCGTGTGAATTATAATCAAAGCGCTTCCCTTTACGTGCATAAGCAGAAATGCGAATTAAAATTTCTTCACGGAATGCCTTTTTAGCATTTTCTGAAATTCCAATTTGCTCTTCAATCGAACGCATAAGTTTTTCATCTGGGCTCATTTCTTCACCTGTTAAAGGATCACGTAATTTTGATTTATTGCAGTACGCTTCGACGTTATCTAAGTAATTATCCATAAGTGTCTTAGCTGATTCTTCGTATGAATAAACAAACGCTTTTTGTACTTCTTTCTTAGCAATTTCATCGTATTCTTTTCTCGCTAATGAGATGAAATTCATATAGCGCTCTCGGTCTTCACTACTAATTGACGGGTGCTGATCCAATCCGTCTTTTAACGATCTCAGTACATCTAGTGCATTAATAGATGGTACCTCTTTTCGAATAATTGTAGAAGAAATTCGGTTAATGACATAACGAGGATCAATCCCCTTCATACCTTCATCTTGATATTCGCGTTGCAATTCTTCTACATCAATCGCATTATACCCTTCTACCGTTTCTCCATCATATAAACGCATCTTTTTAATTGAATCAATATCTGGACGCTTCGGATCTTTTAAACGAGTTAAAATAGTGAACATTGCTGCAACGCGAAGTGTATGCGGTGCAATATGAACATTGGACACATCACTTTCACGAATCATTTTTTCATAAATATGTTCTTCTTCACTAACCCGTAAATTATATGGAACCGGCATTACAATAATCCGTGAATGCAATGCTTCATTTTTCTTATTTGCTATGAAGGAACGATACTCTGTTTCATTTGTATGCGCTACAATTAATTCATCTGCTGAAATAAGCGCAAATCTGCCTGCCTTGAAATTTCCTTCTTGTGTAAGCGATAATAAATGCCATAAAAATTTCTCATCACATTTTAGCATCTCTTGGAATTCCATCATTCCACGGTTCGCCTTATTTAATTCTCCATCAAATCGATATGCACGAGGATCTGATTCCGAACCGTATTCTGCAATTGTAGAAAAATCTAGACTACCTGTTAAATCGGCAATATCTTGTGATTTTGGATCAGAAGGACTAAATGTACCAATTCCTGTACGGCGATCTTCAGAGAAGAAAATACGCTCTACAACTACATCCTCAATTCTTGACCCGTATTCTTGCTCTAAACGCATAACATTTAATGGTGATAAATTCCCTTCAATTCTTACTCCATACTCATCAAAGAAATCATTCCGTAAATGCTGCGGGATTAAATGAAGTGGATCTTCATGCATTGGGCAGCCTTTTATTGCAAAAATCGCTCCACGATCTGTTCGTGAATATGTTTCTAATCCTCGTTTCAACATCGTAACTAATGTTGATTTCCCCCCACTAACAGGCCCCATTAATAACAAAATACGTTTTCTAACATCTAATCGTTTTGCAGATGGATGAAAATATTCTTCCACAAGGCGTTCTAAAGCATCCTCTAATCCAAATAGCTGATTACTAAAGAAGTTATATTTTCTTCTACCATCAACTTCTTCAATTCCAGCATCTTTTATCATATTGTAAATGCGAGAGTGTGCTGTTTGAGCCACCCATGGTCTTTCTTTCACAAGCTCCAAATACTCCGCAAACGTACCTTCCCATTGTAAACGTTCTTCTGCTTCCCGATATTGTTCAATTTTCTTTAGAATATCCATTATAGCTCCTCCCCCATCTCCTTGTTCAATCGGATTATTATAAAAGGTATGCTAGGATGTCCTTAAACATTCTTTAAATCAAAACGAAATATATAATAGCGCTATAAAATTCTCTCCAAAATTCAAAGAAAATTCTGTATAATAAAGGTATTAAAGTTTTCACGCTGCTATTCATTGTAAATAAATTCTTTTCTTCTAGGAACCTTACATACATTTCGATTCACAAATAGGATTCGTAAACCGAAAAAGTAAGGAGGAAATTAGGATGAAGTTATTATTAATTTTAGGTGTATCACTCACATTTCTTACAGCTATTTTCACATCTGGTTATAACGATAAACCAGGTACACATAAAAAGTGATGTGCTTTTCAGCACATCACCTTTTTTCTTGTTTTTTATACACTATTTAAAATAAATATTTTCTACATCGTATATTGATAAAGGACGATTATAAAAATAACCTTGTACGAGTTTCACATTCTTTTCCTTTAAAAATTGTATTTGTTCCGCTTTTTCTACTCCTTCTGCAATTACATTTAACCCTAGAGTATGTGCTAAATGAATAATTGCAGCCGTAATATTCGTATCTCTTTCATCTTTATATATACCTTCCATAAAAGAACGATCAATTTTTAACGTATCAATCGGATATGTTTTTAAATAACTTAAAGATGAATATCCCGTTCCAAAGTCATCTAAATGAATCTTTAAATTTTGTTCTTTTAACTGCATTAACACTCTTTTCGATAAATCTTTATGTATAAGAGCCCCTTCTGTAACTTCTATTGCTAATAAATGAGGGGGGACGTTGTACTTATTTAAAGCACGTGTAATCATCTCTATTAATGTAATAGAACGAAAATGTCTAGCTGAAATATTAACTGCAATTGGTACAACTTCATACCCTTTATTTAACCATTCACGTATCTGTTCACAAACTTGATGTACTACCCATTCATCAAGTTTAATAATAAATCCAGTTCTTTCAGCAAGTGGGATAAATTGATTTGGCGAGACAAATCCTAGCTCCTTATTCTCCCACCTTATTAACGCTTCCATACTGGCTATCTTTCCCGTTTCAATATTAATTTGAGGTTGATAATATAGGAAAAATTCATTTTTCTCTATAGCACGATGTAACTGATTCTCTATTATAAACCTTTGTTCACGTTCACAATCTAATCCACTACAATAAAAATGATAATATCCTTTTCCTTTTTCCTTTGCTTTTTCCAAAGCTGTGTCGACTCTTTGGAAAAGCATTTTTTCATCCATTCCATCTTTTGGAGCCATTACAATCCCAATTGATGCACTCAAATAAACATCCTCTTCTTCTATTACAAAATGCTCACTAATTCTTTTTAATATTGTTTGTGCCACTTCCTCTACGCATTCTTTCGTTATATTTTCTATTAACATAACAAATTGATCATCATGTTCTCTAAATAAATGCATATCTTCTATTTTTAGTTCTCGTAGGCATTCAGTAACTTTTTTTAATACTTGATCCCCTTCTTTATGACCAAATGTATCATTAATAAGGTGAAATTCATCCAAATCTATAAAAACCAATGCAAATTCTTTATTATCATCTAAAAATTCATTTAGTTTATTTGTACATGATATTCTATTCATTAACCCCGTTAACTGATCGAAGTAAGCCAAATACTCTGTTTTCATCTCATTTAATACTTGCCTCGTAACATCTCTCGTAACAATGTACACCCCGACGATTTCACTATTCACAATAATGGGGATAGTCCTCACAGAAATATAAAGTTCATATCCTTCTTTATGAACATATTTCTTTGCAACAATTTGTT
>NZ_JBALMG010000077.1:15141-15564 GCF_036963225.1 Bacillus sp. JJ783
AAATATAATTTGAAAAGTTTTTTCATATTCTTTATTTATAAACTGAAAAATAAATTGGTCCTTTAACTCCTCATATCGATACCCAAAAATTTCATAAGTTGCTGGATTTGCATATGTAATTCTTCCAATAGAATCTACAGATACAATGGAATCATTATTATATTCTAGTAATGACTTAAATAACATTTGTTTTTCTTCTATTTCCGCTTTTTTCTTAACCTGTGCTGTAATATCTCTAGTAATACAAATAATAAACTGACATGTTCCATTTACATCGCATACTGGATTAAGTGAAGATTCATAATGTATATCTCCAGTTGGCAAACTAATTACATCACAAAATGTATTTGCTCTCGCTTCTCTCATTACTTTTTCATATTGTCCTTGCAATAACCTTGCCGTATCTTCTGGTAATACTTCTGC
>NZ_JBALMG010000077.1:15641-24552 GCF_036963225.1 Bacillus sp. JJ783
CTTCTGGTAATACTTCTGCAAAAGTTTTTCCATAACATTCTTTCCCTAGCCTGGCGTGATCCATTCCTATTTTATTCACATAAATATATTTAAAAGTTTCATCGTCAATAACTTTCACAATAAACACTAAATCTTGAATAGCATGTAACAGTCCCTGTCTTACTAAATCCATATCTATCATACTTAAAAAGGTATTTTGATTATTATATTGTTCCTTCATATTTATCTCAACCCGTCTTATCTATTTTTATTCATATATCTCATTCTATATGAATATGTACCTTTTTTAAAATGTATGATTACATATTTTTTCAAAAAAATAAAAAAGTCGCCAAATGGCGACTTTTAATAAACGATTTCTAAATCTAATCCTGGATAATTTTGTTGACGGAACGCTTCATAAATTAAAATTGCTGCTGTATTAGATAAATTTAATGAACGTACTTTATCCGTCATTGGAATACGTAAACAATGATCGAAGTTTTCTTCAATTACATTAGCTGGTAATCCATTTGTTTCTCTTCCAAATACGAAATAGTAATCCTTCTCACGTTTGCTATAATCAAATGCTGTATGAGCTTTCTCGCCATACTTTGTTAAATAGAAGAATTCACCATCTTTATTTTTCTCATAAAATTCTTCGATTGAATCATAATACGTAACTTTTACGTGCTGCCAATAATCTAGTCCTGCACGCTTTAACATTTTGTCATCCGTTGAAAATCCAAGCGGTCTAATCAAATGTAACTCTGTTCCAGTTGCTGCACAAGTACGTGCAATATTCCCTGTATTTGCTGGAATTTCTGGTTGATATAAAACAACATGTACTCCCACGCGATATTCACCTCTATTTTTTGTCTACTACGTATTATACCACTTGAACGAAAAATCTCTACCCATTAATAATATGAAAGAATTTATATTTCATTTGTGGTGTATATTTACTAGAGTCTTCATAGTTCCAATAACGCCTGCGGCTATTCGCTGAATGTGCATTTACAAGCGGCATACCAGCTGCGTCTTTTGCTACTACAATTGTCGTATGATTCCACCTACCATCATCCTCAAAATCATACGCAATTACATCGCCAAGAATAAGGTCTTCTGGCTTTTCTACTGCTTCTGCTCGAAGACCAGCTGTAGCACCTGACAAATACCAATAAAAAGAGTGTGCTACAGCCCAGCTCCAACTCCACTGGTTTCCCCTTTGCCACCACCCTTTACGAATATTAGGATGTCCATTCATTGGCACTTCTCCAGTGTGCAGACATTGTGAAATGAAATTTGTACAATTATCAGGAAAATTACGGTATGCAGGATTGCGATCATCCCACCAACGCTCTGCATATTTCACTGCCTCTAAACGATTATATTGATATGAACCGTATTTTTCTTTCGTGACTTCCCGTTCTAACGTTTCACCTATTTCTATTTCTTCTGACACTTCAAGAGCATAATCATCTATTATACGACTATTTTTTAAACAAACTCGTCGTTTTAATTGTTCCTCTTCGATATAAAATAATTCTTTATGCTTAATTAAATATTTCAAGTGTATTTGATAATCAATTTCTTGATGCTCATTACTATTCAATTGTCTAATGAAAGAAATATCTGCAGTTGCTTTCACTATATGTGCACTACGCTTTTGAAACAATTGTTTCTTTCTCTGTACCATTTGTAACAGATCTACTGCAATACCATCTACATCTGTTCGTTTCTCTGTTATATATGCTAAAAACTGTTGCACTTGCTTTTCAATATTCGCTTTTACAACCATTTCGTCTCCCTCCCATATTACAATATGAAAAAGGGAAATATTATCTACTCTTTTTTCTGTGCTAACAATTCAAGTCCACGATTCATTTCATGAAGAACCTCTTCATCTTTCTCACGTTCCATTGCTTTCTCAATGTCTTCTCCTACTCCGTCTCCACCAATTTTCCCAAGTGCCCATGCTGCTGTTCCCCGAAGTACTGGTCTTGGATCATCTTTCATAACACCGATTAAATCAGGAATTGCTGCTGTTTCTTTAAAATGTGCAAGTGCTAAAATAGCAT
Organism: Bacillus sp. JJ783; assembly: GCF_036963225.1. Lineage (NCBI taxonomy): Bacteria > Bacillati > Bacillota > Bacilli > Caryophanales > Bacillaceae > Bacillus > Bacillus sp. JJ783. The sequence goes on from NZ_JBALMG010000077.1 coordinate 17,702, forward strand.
TTCGTTGCAATGGCTTTTTACCTCTCCATGAACCAGACATAACCCCATATTTTTCCTTAAAATCACGATTACTAATTGTTAAAAGTGGTGTTAATAATGGCTTAACTAATTCAGGATCAGGCTCCATTTCAGGATGGTTATGAAAATCCATTCCTTTATTTTTCGGACAAACAGTCTGACACGTATCACATCCATATATACGATTTCCTATTTTATCGCGATATTCTTCAGGCAGAAATCCTTTTGTCTGTGTTAAAAATGCAATACATTTCTTCGAGTCCAACTGGCCGCCTTGTACTAAAGCACCTGTAGGACAAATATCAATACATTTCGTACAACTTCCACATTGATCTTCTATTGGCCGATCAGGAGGGAATGGAACATTCGTAATCATTTCTCCTAAGTATACATACGAACCAAATTCCGGCGTAATAATAGCGCAGTTCTTACCACTCCATCCAATACCGGCACGCTCTGAAACAGCTCGATCACTTAGCTCCCCTGTATCAACCATTGATTTCACTTCTATATCCGGAAGCTTTTCGATTAAATACGCCTCTAACTTTTGCAAACGATCTCGTAAAACAAGGTGATAATCTTGGCCCCAAGAAGCACGACAAAAAATCCCGCGACGTTCTCCACGCTTACTTAATGGTGCATTTTTTAATTTTGAAGGGTACGCTAAAGCAATCGCAATAATTGATTTCGCACCAGGTAACAATAGCTGTGGATTCGTTCTCTTCTCTATATCAGGTTCTTCGAATCCAGACTGATAATTCAACTGTTGTTGCTGGATTAGACGCTGCTTTAACTCCTCAAATGGTGAAGCACTGGCAAAACCTATTTTATCTATACCAATCGTTTTACTATACGCAATTACATCTTGCTTTAATTGTTCAAAATCCATTCTTTATCGCCTCCTCCGATGAATCCATCCCTTATGTAACGACTATATTGGTTAGCAATTCACTTTTGGAATAATATTCTTTACTTCTATTTTCGCATATAATTATGATTTTCAAACATTAAAAAAACGCAATGCTTCGTTTATCTTAGAAACGAAACACTGCGTTGATCACAATTTATCAGAAAAACATTAAATAAAATTTGGAGCGGGTGAAGAGAATCGAACTCTCGACCAGAGCTTGGAAGGCTCTTGTTTTACCACTAAACTACACCCGCAAATATGAATAAATATAAGATATTGAAATAACTTATGTAAAGTAGTATAGCATGTAAAAAAAATCGAAGCAAGAAATTTATCGAAAAAAGTCGAAAAAGTGATGAGATACCTCATCACTTTTTCAATTCTTTATCAATCGCCTTCTTCATACTATCGAAATCAGGGTTTGCAAGATTCCCATTTATATATACTGAAGGAGCACCTTGAACTTTTAATTTTTGAGCACGATCTGAATCTTTACGTACTTTGTCTTTCATTTCTTTACTGTGTAAATCTTTTTTAAACTGTTCTACATTAATTTTCGGAAGCTTTTCTTTCACAATATTAAGAAGTAATTCTTCTGTAATCCATTCTTCCGTATCTTTCTTTTGATTTTGATAAATCTCATCATAGAAAATCCAGAATGAATCTTGATCTTGTTTATAAATTGCTTCACCGGCAGCTGCACCTAAATCAGAGTCTTTTCCGATAAACGGGAAGTTAATAAAATATAACTGCACTTTACCTTTATCAATATACTCTTCTTTTAATCGTGGTAATACCGTTACATCCCAAGTACGACAAGCAGGACATTTGAAGTCTCCAAATTCAACTACCTTAACTGGAGCATCATCTTTCCCTAAAGATTGTTGCGTAGAATAAGCAAACATCTCATTCCCTTTATCTTTCTTGTCATTTATGATGCTATACACAATTGTCCCGATTACAATCAATACTGCGATAGAAAAAACTACACCAAGAACCATGAGTTTGTTCGATGATTTCATATACATTCCTCTTTAAATTCATATTCTGTATACAGCATTGTACACAATACACATAATATCAATACTTACATAGGTCACGCAATGAACACGCTCACATAAATTACAAAAATACAACATTTGTGACGATATTGTGTCACGATTTGTCACAAATTATTCAAAAAAAGAAGTCCCTATATAGGAACTTCTCTTAACTTACTGCTTTTTCACGGGCATTTTTTAACATGGATTGCTCTGTTTTTATATCATGACGAATTACTAATTTCTCACTAACTGCTTGCACATATTCATCATGATTTATATACCCTTCTTTCTCCATTAGCCTTAAAACTACATTCCGTCTCTCAACTGCTTTATCATAATTTTGTGCAGGTGAGTAATAAGCTGGTGCTTTTACTACAGCAGCCATCATTGCACTCTCTGCCAATGTTAATTGATCCACCTTTTTACCGAAGTAAAGGTTTGCTGCTTTTTCAATTCCCCATGCTCCTTCTCCGTAGTAAATATTACTCACATATAATTTTAAAATCTCATCCTTTGTGAATGTACGTTCAATTTTTTTCGTATAAAAAATTTCTTTCCACTTACGAGAAAATGTACGTTCATTAGATAAAAAAGCATTTTTAGATAGCTGCTGTGTAATCGTGCTTCCTCCTTGCACAACACCACCAGCTTTTATATTTTCAATAGAAGCTCGAATAATTGCTATATAGTCTAAACCGTTATGATGATAAAACCTTTTATCTTCCGTCGCAATAAATGCGTGTGTTAATGATTCTGGCACCTCTAACTTAGCCGGTACATGTAATTTACTAATATCACTTCGCTCAATCATTACATTTCCAACGAATAATAATGCAAAACTTAACAATAATAATAATATAATGGCTTTATAAAGAAATTTAGTTAATGGATTTAATGCAACTTTTTGATGATAATTCACTCTAGATAATACTCGTTCTTTCATCTCGAACACCTCTTTTCCACACAGCATATATAACTCTTAATTTAAGAATACCTTGTTGTAAAAGAATATCCCATCGATTTCTCTTACACCTACCTTACAACATTGTAAGGTGTAAAAGTGTATTGTATCACAGTCCTTTTTTATCTACTATTCATATGAAATATTGAATATACATTTGTTTATCATACTATTTATAGGAAGTAGGACTCTCCTTAATTTCACTTTATTCTTTTATTATATCAGTTTATACATTTATACTTTTAAACATCTAGCAATCTAATTATATATGATATATCACTATTATACAGAACAAACGTTCCGTAAATCAATAGTAGCTTTCGCATTATCTCGCTATTTTTGGGCAGTAAGACTTCTCCCTCAAAACTTGGCTAAAGCTAGAAAATTAGGTAGTAGCCCTGCTTCCTCCACTACTTATTAGCCTACACTTTATTATTGTGACCTTTTTCTGAAACAGTATACATAAAGAAAAGGTTAGCAATTTGAGATGTCCTCAAATAACTAACCAAAACTTTACAATCTTCCTATAAGATTATATGGCTGAACTTCCCATGTTTCGTATGGAATGAAATGCATTGCTTTCATCGCATCAAGTGTCCTTGATTTCATATGAGGACGCGTTATATACTCATCAATGTTCTCTTCGTTTAAAGCAACAAATTTAGCATCTTGTATTTCTTCAGGTTGAATTTTTATTTCACCACTAACATATGCTACTTTAAAAACAACAGCTACAATATGCATAGAAGCATTATAATAAATCCCTGTAACTCCGATAGGCTTCACAGTTAATCCTGTTTCCTCCATTATTTCTCTGCAAACAGCTTGATCGAGCGCTTCCCCTTCTTCTACCTGTCCTCCAGGCATTTCCCACGTATCAGCTCGCCAGTGCACTTTCGTTAAAAGCACCTCATTCTTTTCATTTGTTAAGTAACCTGCTACAGCAACAATATGCTTCGGTGTTTTATGCTCCACAGAAATACCTCCTAGAAATACGATTATTTCATATATATCATATAACCATATTCCCTCCCGACAATAAAAACACCTTTAAAAAATCCATAAAAAAGAGACCCTATTCGCTAAACGAAAGGGTCTCCTGTCTTATTATTCTCCTAAGTCTACGTTGTGGTAAACTTGTTGTACATCTTCTAAATCTTCTAATGCATCAACCATTTTTTCAAATTGTACTTGAGCATCTTCAGGAAGTTCTACATCACTTTGTGCAAGCATTGTTAATTCTGCAACTGTAAATTCTTCAACACCAGCACTTTTAAGTGCAGATTGTACTGAATGGAACTGATCAGGTTCAGCATAAACGATAACAGAATCTTCTTCTTCTAGAATGTCACGTGCATCTACATCTGCTTCCATTAAAATTTCAAGAACTTCATCTGATGTTTTACCTTCAAGACCGATAACAGCTGTCGCATCAAACATGTAAGCCACAGAACCGTTTACACCCATGTTACCACTGTTTTTGCTAAATGCAGCTCGTACATCTGCTGCAGTACGGTTTACGTTATTTGTCAGTGTATCTACAATTACCATAGATCCGTTTGGTCCAAAGCCTTCATAACGAAGCTCGTCATAGTTTTCTTCTGAACCGCCTTTTGCCTTTTCAATCGCACGGTCAATAATTGTTCTTGGCACGTTGTATGTTTTCGCACGTTCTAATACAACTCTTAACGTTTGGTTTGATTCTGGATCTGGCTCGCCTTGTTTTGCTGCCACATAAATTTCACGTCCAAATTTCGCGTATATACGGCTTGTATTTGCATCTTTTGATGCTTTTTTTTCTTTAATATTGTTCCATTTACGACCCATACTTTCCACTCTCTTTCCCATTTTAAATCTACATAAAAATATTAATATGAAATATAATGTGTATTCAACACATTTTTAAAAGAAATATAAAAAGTTCATTTTTGATTCATATTACAGACATAATATAAATCACTATCATTTTGTTCTTTCGACAAGTTATATTATACATGAATTCCTAAGTTTATTACGAATTTTAGAATCACATAGCATAATTTAACAAAAAAGACTCTAACATTTCTGTTAGAGTCTTTTTTAAGTCACCGATACCGATGGTCGGGGTCGAACCGACACTCCCGAAGGAACACGATTTTGAGTCGTGCGCGTCTGCCAATTCCGCCACATCGGCATAAAATAAAGGCGGCAACCGGATTTGAACCGGTGGTAAAGGTTTTGCAGACCTCTGCCTTACCACTTGGCTATGCCGCCATATGAAGTTAAAATGGAGCGGAAGACGGGATTCGAACCCGCGACCCCAACCTTGGCAAGGTTGTATTCTACCACTGAACTACTTCCGCAAAAATGGCTGGGCTAGCTGGATTCGAACCAGCGCATGACGGAGTCAAAGTCCGTTGCCTTACCGCTTGGCTATAGCCCACCGAAGTTTTACTTAATTATATGTAAGTATCCATTAATTTATTTGTAATTTTTAAAAATAAAATGGGGCGACTGATGGGAATTGAACCCACGAATGCCGGAGCCACAATCCGGTGCGTTAACCACTTCGCCACAACCGCCATGTTGTGTTTATATATTTGGCAGGGGCAGTAGGAATTGAACCCACACTGGAGGTTTTGGAGACCTCAGTTCTACCTTTAAACTATGCCCCTATGTAAAATGGTGGAGGGGGGCAGATTCGAACTGCCGAACCCAAAGGAGCGGATTTACAGTCCGCCGCGTTTAGCCACTTCGCTACCCCTCCGAAACTTACATGGTGCCGGCTAGAGGACTTGAACCCCCAACCTACTGATTACAAGTCAGTTGCTCTACCAATTGAGCTAAGCCGGCATAAAAAAAAACAAAAAATGGTGGCTCGGGACGGAATCGAACCGCCGACACGAGGATTTTCAGTCCTCTGCTCTACCGACTGAGCTACCGAGCCATAATAAAATGGCGGTCCCGACCGGGGTCGAACCGGCGATCTCCTGCGTGACAGGCAGGCATGTTAACCACTACACCACGGGACCATTGGTTGCGGGGACAGGATTTGAACCTGCGACCTTCGGATTATGAGCCCGACGAGCTACCGTACTGCTCCACCCCGCGACGATATTATGTTTTAAAAATAAATGGAGGAGGTAGAGGGATTCGAACCCCCGCGCGACTCTCGCCGCCTGTCGGTTTTCAAGACCGATCCCTTCAGCCGAACTTGGGTATACCTCCATGAAGGAAAAATTAATATCTTATTCATTTTTATATGTAACTAAACCACTTTTTAAAAAAATGGAGGAGGTAGAGGGATTCGAACCCCCGCGCGACTCTCGCCGCCTGTCGGTTTTCAAGACCGATCCCTTCAGCCGAACTTGGGTATACCTCCGACATATAAAAATAAAGTGGAGCCTAGCGGGATCGAACCGCTGACCTCCTGCGTGCAAGGCAGGCGCTCTCCCAGCTGAGCTAAGGCCCCATGTTTTTGGGAAAATCGGGAAGACAGGATTTGAACCTGCGACCCCCTGGTCCCAAACCAGGTGCTCTACCAAGCTGAGCCACTTCCCGTTAATAAAAGCGCGCCCGAGAGGAGTCGAACCCCTAACCTCTTGATCCGTAGTCAAACGCTCTATCCAATTGAGCTACGGGCGCATATGGTGCCGAGGGCGGGGGTCGAACCCGCACGGTGGTCACCCACCGCAGGATTTTAAGTCCTGTGCGTCTGCCTGTTCCGCCACCCCGGCATGTCATATTGAAAATTGGAGCGGAAGACGGGATTCGAACCCGCGACCCCAACCTTGGCAAGGTTGTATTCTACCACTGAACTACTTCCGCAAGACATGTATGAGTTATTTTATTAAAAGTGCGGGTGAAGGGAGTCGAACCCCCACGCCAAAGGCGCCAGATCCTAAGTCTGGTGCGTCTGCCAATTCCGCCACACCCGCAT
>NZ_JBALMG010000078.1:0-8016 GCF_036963225.1 Bacillus sp. JJ783
ACATTACTTAACAAAGAAAAAAAGCACCTTAAGTGCTAGAACACTTATGATGCTTACAATAAAACATGGGTGAGACTAATTAATAAGGTTTAACACGCCGAACATCACGGTAAAAATTACCATTAAAACAGCACATAACGCTGTTATTACTTGATGTGGTTTCATGTTCTCACCAACTTTCTATGAAGCTTTTCGTACGCCAATACGAAAGGCTTTTTTGTAATTCTCTTATCTCCCGATACTAGCAATCAACTTGCACGACCGGCATACTAATTTACTAATAATTTAGAGTAAGAGAGTTTATTACATGTTGTATTGATTCTGTGTTGTTTCTTGATTTCTCTAAATATTGTATTACGTTTCAAAATAAGACACAAGATATATGTATAGATTCTTTCTTTTTTTAACTTTTACTTTTCGACATGACCGTCGGTTTTTTTCAATACAATACCTATGAAACAACATTCTAAAACTCATGTCAATAAAGTGCTTTTCAAAAAAATCGTCAACGAATTTAACCTTATTTTAAAAAAAGTTAACAATATTTTTTGTCATAAAACGGTAAATGCTGGAGGAATAAACTTCGCTAGCATAACGCAAAAAAGAACAGTAGTTGTAACCTGGTTGTATATTATATATGTACCAGATAACTCAAATTTTGATACCTTTATAAGAATTATCTCCCAAGAATGCTGAATTGTGTTCATTTTGATATGAAACACTGTCCTTTGTGACGTGTGATTGATAATGTGATTTATACCGCATAGAATCAGTGTTTTATAGGGGAGGGCATCACAAACAGGAGTGTCCTATAATTTGTGATTGTTAAATATCGCTAGATTGGTTATTTTTGTCAACAAGATATATTATAATATCCGCATGTAGTTAAGAACCCTGTAACGGCGGGGTTGAACGTACATAAAATCATTTGTAACAAAATTGTAATATTTATTTTCTTGTGAAAAACCGCTTTGGTTAACGCATCTATTAGAGAGAGTTGTTAACGAACGATAATAAGCGTTATAAAAATCGTTAAAGCGATTAGCTTTAATAATCTTTAATGGATAGGTCTAACGATATCTCGTTGAAGAAGAATTAAAACATATACTCGAACTTCGTTCTCGTAGCCTTCGGCATAACCATTCCTATAAATCTTTTTCTAGTTTCAACAAACTACAAAATACAGGACGTTTTTCCCTCACTTGTTGTTATATTTATACTTTCCTCGTTACCTCGCGATCTGTTCGTGAGGTTCTTTTTTTATGTAAGTATTTTCTCAAATAGTGCAAAAAGTTTCTTTTTTTTCTTGTAAAAAGGTCGCTTAGTTAACATACATAATAGGGAAAAGTTGTACGGGTTTTTTCCCTTCTAATGCCAATCATTTCCGATAGTGTTACTGCTATTGCTATCAAATTCTTCCTACCTTTGGGCAGGCGTGAATCCTACATCACGCTTGCCCCTTTTCCTTTTAACAAAATCAAATTCAGATACAAACATATAAAAATGGGGGTTATGTCATGGAACAAAAAGAATTGAAAATCGCAATTATGTTGAACCACAAAACAATCGGTATTCTACGAAAAATCAAAGGTGTCACGTCTTCCCAATTAGCGGATATCATGCTTATCGGTCATTCAACATTAAAGAAAGTAGAAAGCGGATTTACACCAATGACGGACTTAATGAATGTTCGTTTATGGAAAGGTTTAGCGGGGCTTGGTTATTCCGTTGAAGAGATTTATGTAATAAACGCATTTGTAGACCACAAAGGGGGCGTTGTTAATTGAAGCAACGTAAATTAACACCACAACAATTAGAACTCTTAACGCAGGTATTTGAACGCCAAAGGGCGGGCGAGAGTGTTACGGCTATTGCTAAAGACATGAACCTAGACCGCCGGACCATTTACTATTGGCGTCAACGTCCAGAATGGGTAGAACTGGAGAAGGAATTGCGAAGACGTCTTATTGAAGATGCAAACGAAGCGGTTATGGAGACACTTGCTAAAAATGCGATGGCGGGGAAGTCACCAAAATGGGTCGAATTGTATCTCAAAGCGACTGGACAACTCAAAGAAGTTTCAGAGGTTCAAGCAAAACAACAAATCAATATCGTACGGGACGGCGTATCAGCCGAATTATTTGCCGACCTTGATGAATTATTAAAGGGGTAGTAATAACTATGACAACAACTAATAAACCAGTATTAGCACAAGCCGAAAGCGTCGTACAAAAGACGGCAGCGGAACGCAATAAGCTTCATATACGTCTTATGCAGTTAAACGATGAAATAGCTTATTTACAAAGTGAAATTGCGTCGGGTAATGAGAGTCTTCAAGAGACATTAAATGAACGGGTAGCGGAGAAAGTTACCGTTGATACGGAATTAAAACAACGTAATGATGCGTTTTTATCAGAATTAAAATCAATGAGGGACGACCTGTTACGTGAAAGACTTGTGGTTCTGAAATCTGGCAAAGACCGACAAGAGGGTCTTGCAAGTGAGATTAAGCGTGCGAAAGTGGAATACTTGAAGAAGATTATTGCATTAAAGGAACTAGCGGACGATACGTTTGCAGACGTGAGTTCTTACGATGAAATTATGAAATACATTGGTCAAAATCCAGTGGATATAACGACAACGATCGCTTATCCGTATCCATTAGTTAGCGGAGATAATCGTTATTCTCCATATGTTACACCACAAGAAATTGGTACGGCGTATGACGGTACATTATCTTATCCGACTAGACAATATGAACAAAACTACATGCGAAAAGCATATTAATCAGGGGGAAGCAAAACTATGAATAACAGATTATCAGCAATCGAATTACTATCCATTGGTTATAACAACGGGCTTACGTCAGCAGAAAAGACAGTGGCGGTACAACAACTAGAAGCACGAAAGAAGCAGCAAGCAGGGGAAACGGTACAAGGCGTTAATCCATTGATGTTAAGTCAAGCGTACGGCGAATCTACATCACGTCGCGAAGAGAAGCAACAAGCGGCGGAACTTGAAGCAAAGATGAAGAGACTAGCGGACTTGGAAGCGAAAGCACAGGCGGCCAATGAAGCACACATACAAAAGCAACAACATGAAGCTAAACTAGAACGTTTGGCACACCTTGAACGTGCAGAAACGGCTGGTTTAATTTAATAAGATACACACGAGGAATGACGGCATATAGCGGTTGTTCCTCTCTTTTTTTGTATATACGAAGTTTAATATATCGTAATAATTTGGGCGTCGCTACGGGGACGATAGGCACGTTAAAACAGGTGTGTTAAATGTCCATGAAACGCCCTAAACACGTAACAGATTTCATTTTCATATTTGAGTAGCGAAGCCGAAGGAATCCGCACCATTACTGGATTTGTAAGCAATCACGAATGATTATTCTAAAACGCATTGTGAAAATGAAACAGTAGTCTAAAAAGGTACACGTTTGTAGACGGTTAGGAAACAATCTTTAAAGAGTTCATTAATTAATGGAAATAAACCTTTATAGACGTCTATTAAACAATTGACCTTTATAGACGGTTGTTGTATATTAAGACTATCAAATAAATGAACGGTGGTTTTAATTATGGGAATCGATTTCGGTTATATTCGTGTATCAACTAAGGAACAGAATTTAGACAGACAATTCACGGCTTTACAATCTTATGTAACGGACGAGAAGTACATATACAGCGATAAGGCAAGCGGTAAAGATATGGAACGCGAGGGTTTCCAAAACATGCTTAAAGCGATGCGTGGGGGCGATACTCTTTACATTAAATCTATTGACCGTTTAGGGCGTAACAAACAACAAATCAAGGACTACTTGGAATACTTCAAGAAAGAAGGAATCCGCGTTAAGATTATTGATTTACCTACGACGATGCAGGACGTTCCCGCAGGTCAAGAATGGGTTATAGATATGATTAATAACATTATCATTGAAGTTTATACGTCGATTGCACAACAAGAAAGAGAGACGATTCGCCAACGACAAAGAGAGGGAATCGACGTTGCGAAATCTAAAGGCAAGCACTTGGGACGCCCTGTTATGGAACTACCTAAAGCGTGGGACAAGCTATACAAAGAATGGAAAGACGGAAAGATTAAAGCCGTTGAATTTATGGACAAGGTGGACATGAAGAAGGCGACGTTCTATAAGAAAGTAAAAGAGTATGAGAGTAGTATTTAAGGGGGCGGAGACACGAAGCCCCGCCATGTCTTCGCAAAGGTTGATTAGTTTCATGTAGCAAACACGAGACTAACTTCAGTTTGTTGGGGGACTACTGTTTCAAAGGGCGGGGACACTTCAAACGGGGCTACTCATTTAACACGCCGTACATCGTTTGTAATCCCCTGTCTTAAACGGCAGGGCTATTTGTCGTGGACGAATACTACCGCACGGCATGGCACGGCAGGACGACTACACCTGTATACCATTACTACCTATTGCTATCCGTTACTATCCATTAACGTGTAAGCAATACGTTATGGCGTTGGGCTTCGTACCTCAATAGCTATATCCCATCCCGTGTCCCTACCACGTAACCACTACTAACGAATACTATTACATACGTTTGATATGTCTTGATGATGGAACAACAACAATAGTTATATACTTATCATTCGTTCATATTAATTTAATAATGTTTTAAGTATATTAAACCTTTATTCAAAACCTTTTACTATTTCATTTATTTGAATTTATTTTGAATATCAATCTTCAAGAAATAGTTTATTTTATCGCATCTTCTACAAGTCGACATTTTCATTGGAACTTTACAAACAAAATATATATGTAGCTTTAAACGAATAACGGAAGACATGGGGTAACGGCGGGACGGGGGGATTAGTTGACCGTTGTAGGGGGTGCAAAGTATACACAATATAAATTTCAGCCGAAGGCGGGAATCCGTCCCCACGATCAGTAAACGTTAAATAAAATTTTATAACAAGAAAAACATCGCCTTTGAGAAGGAAGTTAGTATGCGTCTTGTATTACTTTATGATTACTGGATATGAATTTGTTATGAAAATTAATAATAAATGAATTACTAATGATAATAATTTAATGATACAATTTCATATAAGAGTAATTTCGGATATGACTATATGTGAAAGGGTGTATTACTTTGAAAATAAGAGAAGTTCTTGATAAGCTTAATAACGGCACAAAGGCGGCAGCACTAGCGAAAGAATTAAACCTTGCTGACAAGCGTTTTCGAGAAGGTATGAAGAAGCTGGGATTTGAGTATAGCAACTCGTCTAAGGCGTGGGACGGGGACGAGGAATCAGAACAATACCTTGATAAATCTATATTTGATTACGTTCCACCCAAAGGTAATCGAGGTGTGAACCCAAAGACGCATAATGATAATCCTAAAGTAATAACAAAAAAACAAAAAACTTCACAAGTGAGTAATATTGATTCACCTAAAAGTAATATAGAAGGTGAAATTCAATTCACATCAGAACAAATTTTAGCGTTGAAAGAGATTGCAAATCAGTATTTAAATGAACAAGCTGAAGAAACGCACAAGGAACGAATCCACAAGCGTATTATCAAGCTTCCTAACGAAGATATGACCCGTAAGACGGTAGTAATTAACAAAGCGATAGGGGACAGGCTAGACGCCTTTGCGGGCAAGATGAAGCTTAATAAATCGGACATATTGTCTCTTGCGTTAAATGATTTCCTTGATAGATACGAGATTGAAGAAGATTAATTTTAAAATACATGCCACGATATCGATCGAAACGGACGAACAGAAAGTGTAAAGAATAAAAAACACTTTCGGAGGTATTCGTCATGGCAATTCAAAAAATGCACAAAGCAGATAAACTAGCAAGCATCTTAATACAACACGTAAACGGTGTGAATTGGGTGCGTGTGGCACTTGTAGAGGACACAAGTTGGTACTGTTTAAAAGATGTTATGGAACTATTAGAAGTGTCGGGGAAGGCATGTAACATTGCCCCACATATTTCAGGAGAAAATAAACGCTTGTTATCGTTTGGTTCAAGACCTACATATGTAGTCGATTTAAAAGGAATCCACGAAATGACAACTATGTTTGAGATAAACGACGGGTCATTGTTAACGGAACTTGTAGAAGGCGTAGTATCCGTGTTTGATACAAGACAGGAACTTGTTAGCATGGAACTAGATACGGAAATGAGTGTACCGAAGGTGACGCAGGAAGACATGTTAGCGTTGGAAGTGTTAAATGCAGAAAATGGCGAGGACAGAGTCTTGGCATTGGCAGCGTACAAGGATTGGCTGACTCAATAACGTTATAGCATGAAAACAACGCATCAGATTGCACTGTATGCGTTGTTATTCTGTTTATCTATACATTTGTATTCGTAATCTATTAAAACGCTTATAACAGACGTTAGAGGGCTTAAAATTAATGTGTGGTATTTTAAGAGTCGAACGAAATTAATCTATCAGATGAAAACACGATTTTCCTTGATTTATAGGGAATTTTGGCGATACAATAAAGACAACTTAATGAATCGGAAATAAAAAAGCCAGTCCCATATGTTAAGAGTTTCGACCCTCTTAACGAGACTGACTTTCTAATAACTCGTGTTTCGACCCACGAGTTAAAGTGTTAGCCTTGTCACAACACAAGACTAACTTGATACACCCATTGTACATTTGTTTAAAGGATATTTCAACTGGTAACATTACGGAATATCGTATAACAGGCATACAAAAGGCGTTATCTCTTTAACTTGTAGCGGAAAACAGGTTATTGAGATAGCGTCTTTTTTGTTGTTCCGTTCAACGTGGAATTGCCTGAAACCACGTTAATAAAAACTGATAAGCCGTAATTCCGTGCTTCTATATAGAGGGAACGTGTTACGGTGTGGCTTGCTGTTGGTCGTGCGAGAGGTACTTAGTATGCGTCTACAAGAACAGCACCCCGTAATGGATTCCTATTCATTCGTTGCGGGGAGGTGGGAACGACCTAGACATGAAGTCTAAACGGTTCGGGTGGTTATCGTTGTAGTTACGGCTACAGGGAATACATTCAGTTTGTCATTGTGGGACGATATGCAAGGGACAAGCCATTGTTAAAGGGTGTATATGATGAAAGTCATTGAGTGAATAGGGCTACGCATACGGACACTGCATAACGCAAGCCATGTATAGTACTTATCCTTTCTAGCTTTCTTAGTTATTTTTAACTTTGAAAACTAGGGGATAACTATGCCATCAGCCGTTTCTACAATCCCCGCTTCACCATGTCAAAGGGCGTTTAAAACCGTCAAGTGATTTTAAAAGATTATAAAATGAAATATAGATGAAAACGTTAATTAGAATGTTGGAGGATGTAGACACTTGAGTATTCGGGGGTTTGGAACGTAGTGGAAAACGCACGGAACGGAAAGGGTTCAGCAAACGAAACGAAGTGAAGTGCGGTAGTAAATACCACAATACGCAGAGTAAGAACTATATAGGGGAAAACGAAAAAAGGACGCTTAATCTAAGGGATTAAACGCCAAAATAAATAGATACAGATAAAGTACATAGAGGGGGAGTGAATCCCCTCGCCCTATTATTATCATATCATAGCATCAGGTTATAAAGAATAAATAATAAAGAAAACAAAACGATAGTGATCGAGGCAACGTTTATTAATGGCTAGGGAAGAAAAGCCCGTAGGGACAACAAACGATAGTGCGTTAGAAGATGATTAGTAATGTAATGATACGTAAATCAAAAGATAATTGTGTCAGAATGCGTTTCTCGGTGTTATAAAAAAAGGAAGTCAATAAGATATTGGTAAGCTTAGTATATTGAGGAATATATGAAGGTAAGAAAGGCTTAATACTAAGGGGTTTTGGTGTACAATAACGTAAAGCAACGTAAACCATTGTACAAATTTGTACAAATTCTTTTGTAAATTTCGAGTCGATATCTTGAAAAAAGGGCAGGATTGAACGTATAATGAATTTAGAAATTATAAACGAATTTAGAAATTCTAAATGTATATTGAATAT
>NZ_JBALMG010000079.1:0-38026 GCF_036963225.1 Bacillus sp. JJ783
TTTAGTTTTCAAAGTTCAACATCGCGTTTCAGCGACTTTCATAATATATCATAGTATATTATTTTCGTCAACAAGTTTTTTTCGATAACTTGTATCTCTCATTTGCTGACTCTGCCTATTATATACACTTTACTATTGCTATGCAAGTATTATTATAAAAAAATAAGAGGGGGAGAAATCCCCCTCTTATTCTTCAGAAGAAACCTCTTCGCTAATTTCTTCTTCTTCTTCATCCTTTTGTGCTTTTGCTACTGTCGCTACCTCTTGCTCATCCCCTAATCGAATTAGACGAACACCTTGTGTATTACGCCCCATTTGAGAGATTTGATCAACTGGCATACGAATAATAACACCCGCTACTGTAATTAACATAATGTCTTCTTCACCTGTTACAGACTTAACCGCTACTAATTTACCGTTCTTGTCTGTAATGTTACAAGTCTTCAGACCTTTACCACCACGACTCTGTAGTCGATACTCTTCAACCGGCGTACGCTTACCATACCCGTTCTTCGTTACGATTAAGACATTCGTATCCTCTTCAACAATTTCCATACCTACTACTTGGTCCTCTTCGCCTAGTGTAATAGCTTTTACACCAGCTGCATTACGGCCCATAGAACGTACATCCTGTTCATTGAAGCGAATTAACATACCGTTGCTTGTCCCTACGATAATATCTTTATCACCAGATGTTAAACGTACAGAAATTAATTCATCTTCTTCACGAAGCGAAATTGCAATTAAACCGTTCGTACGTATATTTGCAAATGATGAGAGCGGCGTTCTCTTAGAAATACCTTGTTTCGTTGTAAAGAATAAGAACTGGTCGTCACCAAATTCACGAATTGGAATAATAGCGTTGATCCACTCACCCTTATCTACCCCTAATAGATTAATAATTGGTATGCCTTTTGCCGTACGACTATACTCTGGAATTTCATATCCTTTTGTACGGTATACTTTACCCTTGTTTGTGAAGAATAAAATATGATCATGAGTAGACGTTGTTAATAAATGTTCAACAAAGTCATCATCATTCGTACCCATTCCTTGTACACCACGTCCCCCACGGTTCTGTGTTTTGTACGTAGAAGCCGGTAACCTCTTAATATAACCATTATGAGTAAGTGTAATTGCGATATTTTGTTCTGGGATTAAATCTTCATCCTCTATAGCTTCCATACCGCCAATTGTAATTTCCGTTCTTCTCTTATCATTAAAACGATCTTTTACTTCAGCTAATTCCTCGCGAATAATTTCAAGAACTTTTTCTTCGTCTGCTAAGATTGCTTTTAACTCCGCAATTATCTTCATTAAGTCTTGATATTCTTGTTCGATTTTTTCGCGCTCTAATCCGGTTAAACGTTGCAAACGCATATCTAAAATCGCTTGCGCTTGTTTCTCACTTAATCCGAAACGTTCCATTAAACCTTGTTTTGCAATATCAGCTGTTTTTGAACTACGGATTAAAGTAATAACTTCATCAAGATGATCTAAAGCAATTCGTAATCCTTCTAAAATATGAGCACGCGCTTCTGCTTTCTCTAATTCATAAGCAGTACGTCTACGAATTACTACCTTTTGATGCTCTAAATAATAATATAGATTTTGTTTTAAATTCAGGACTTGTGGCTCTCCATTTACAAGAGACAACATATTAATACCAAAACTTGTTTGAAGTGCTGTATGTTTATATAGATTATTTAATAGTACATTGGCATTGGCATCACGACGTACTTCCATAACGATACGCATACCATTTCGGTCCGATTCATCACGTAAATCTGTAATACCTTCAATTTTCTTATCACGAACTAATTCTGCAATCTTTTCAATTAATCGCGCCTTATTAACTTGATAAGGTAGTTCTGTTACGATAATAGTTTGTTTACCATTTGCTCTCTCTTCAATTTCAACTTTAGCACGAAGTATAATAGAACCGCGACCTGTTTCGTAAGCTCTTCGAATTCCACTTCGCCCTAAGATTAAACCTGATGTTGGGAAGTCTGGTCCAGGAATATATTCCATTAATTCCGCGATAGTGATATCAGGGTTATGACTTAATGCCAACACACCATCAATTACTTCTCCAAGTTGATGCGGTGGAATGTTTGTTGCCATACCAACCGCAATACCCGTCGTACCATTGACTAATAAGTTAGGGAAACGCGCTGGTAATACAACTGGTTCTCTTTCAGAACCATCATAGTTATCTTGATAATCAATTGTATTCTTTGTAATATCGCGTATTAATTCCATAGAAATCTTAGACATTCTTGCTTCTGTATAACGCATTGCTGCCGCTGAATCTCCATCAACAGAACCGAAATTACCATGTCCATCAACAAGCATGTAACGTTGACTAAAATCTTGCGCCATACGTACCATTGTTTCATAAACAGCTGAATCACCGTGCGGGTGATACTTACCAATTACTTCGCCGACAATACGCGCCGACTTCTTATATGCTTTATCAGCTGTAATTCCTAAATCATTCATCGCATATAAAACCCTACGATGAACCGGCTTTAATCCATCACGAACATCTGGTAATGCACGAGACACGATAACACTCATTGCGTAATCTAAAAATGAGGTACGCATTTCATGACTAATATTAATTTCTCGAATTCGTGCTTGTTGTTGATTGTCTGACATCAACGAGCACCTCCTCTTACATTTCCGTTACACATACATTGATTTATATGTAGAAGACAGGAATACTTAGATTCCTGTCATTACTCACTTAAATATCAAGGTTTTTCACGTATTTTGCATTTTCTTGGATAAAGTTACGACGCGGCTCTACTTTATCACCCATTAAAATTTCAAATGTTTCATCCGCTTCAATTGCATCTTGAAGGGAAACTTGAAGTAATGAACGTACTTCTGGGTCCATTGTCGTCTCCCACAGCTGAGTTGGATTCATTTCCCCTAGACCTTTATAACGCTGAATCCCAGGCTTAGGTTGAGCTGGTAATTCAGCTAGTATTTTTTCAAGTTCTTTATTGTTATAAGCATATTGAATTTTTTTACCTTGTTGTACTTTAAACAACGGTGGCTGCGCGATATATATATAACCACACTCAATGATTTGACGCATATAACGATAGAAGAACGTTAATAATAGGGTACGAATATGCGCACCATCAACATCGGCATCTGTCATAATAATAACTTTATGATATCGAGCTTTTTCAATATCAAAATCCCCACCAATATTTGTACCTATTGCTGTAATAATTGTACGAACTTCATCATTTGATAAAATCTTATCTAAACGTGCCTTCTCAACGTTAATAATTTTACCCTTCAGTGGTAAAATCGCTTGGAAATGACGATCGCGTCCTTGTTTTGCAGATCCGCCCGCAGAGTCACCCTCCACGATATAAATTTCGCTAATTGCTGGATCTTTAGAAGAACAATCAGCTAGCTTCCCTGGTAAACTTGAAACTTCTAGAGCACTCTTTCGGCGCGTTAGTTCACGCGCCTTTTTAGCCGCTACACGTGCACGCGCTGCCATAGTCCCTTTATCTATAATTTTACGTGCAACATTGGGATTTTCTAGTAAGAACTTTTCAAATGCCTCTGAGAATACAGACTCTGTAATCGTTCTCGCTTCACTATTTCCAAGTTTCGTCTTTGTTTGTCCTTCAAATTGTGGATTTGGATGCTTAATTGACACGATTGCCGTTAAACCTTCACGAACATCTTCACCAGTTAAATTACTATCCGCATCTTTTAAAATATTATTTTTACGACCATAATCGTTAATTACACGTGTTAGAGCAGTCTTAAAACCTACCTCATGTGTACCGCCTTCATACGTATGAATATTATTCGTAAATGAATAAATATGATTTGTATAGCCTTCGTTATATTGAAGAGCAACCTCAACTTGAATCCCATCTTTTGAACCGTCAACATATACAGGTTCTTCATGAATCGGTTGTTTTGAACGATTTAAATGTTCAACATATGATTTAATTCCACCTTCATAATGGAATTCTTTCTTTTGCTTATGTTCACGCTTATCTTCAATTGTTAATTTAATATTACGATTTAAAAACGCCAACTCACGCATACGAGTAGCTAATGTATCAAATTCGTATTCTGTCGTCTCTGTAAAAATTTCTGCATCTGGCTTAAAGCGTGTGATCGTTCCTGTACGATCAGTTTCACCTATTACTTTTAAATCCGCAGCCGGGATCCCACGTTCATACTTTTGATAGTGTATTTTTCCATCTCGATGTACAAATACCTCTAATTCTGTTGATAAAGCATTTACAACAGATGCACCTACTCCATGCAAACCACCGGAGACTTTATAACCGCCACCGCCAAATTTACCACCGGCATGGAGTACCGTCATAATAACTTCTACAGCAGGACGTCCCATTTTCTCTTGAATACCAACTGGGATACCACGACCATCATCTGTTACAACAATACTATTATCTTCTTCAATACTGACATTAATTTCATCACAATATCCCGCTAAAGCTTCGTCAATACTGTTATCAACTATTTCCCATACGAGGTGATGAAGACCTTTTCCACTTGTAGAACCGATATACATACCAGGACGCTTACGAACCGCTTCCAGCCCTTCTAACACCTGGATCTGACTTTCATCATATGCATTTTCCTGCATTTGCTTTTGTTCCATTGACACAAAGATCACCTACTTTTCCATTTAAACAGAAATTATTTCCTGTCTATTTCACAATCTACCGTGCCGTTCGTTACATGAATTGTTTTCGCTTCTTTCAATGTTTCGTGTTCAATTCCGTCGACACTCGTCGTTGTCACAAAGGTTTGTACTTTTCCTTGAATTGTATTTAGCAGATGCGATTGGCGATAATCATCTAATTCTGATAACACATCATCTAGTAAAAGGATTGGATATTCCTTAACCTCTGAGTATATCAATTCAATTTCAGCCAATTTCAGGGATAGTGCGGTTGTTCGTTGTTGTCCTTGTGAACCAAAGACTTGAACATTTTTACTATTAACGAAGAATTGTAAATCATCACGATGAGGACCGAGTAAAGTTGTACCACGGAAAATTTCACGTTGTTTCACAGATTGAAAACTTTCATAGTATACTTCTTTTATTTTCGACAAATCCATTGATTCTGATACATCTACACTTGGTTTATAAACGATTTCTAACTCCTCTAATCCCCTGCTAATTCCGCGATGAATTGGAGCAGCCCATTCTTGTAGTAAATGCAAAAATTCAAAACGTTTCCGCAAAATTTTTGCACCATGCTCAATAAGTTGAAGTGTAAATACATCCAACATCGTTTCCTCATTTTTACTATTCCCTTGCATCTTCTTAAGTAAATGATTTCGTTGCGTGAGTACCTTTTGGTATTGACTTAATTCATACAAATAGACTGGAGCTATTTGTCCAAGTTCCATATCCAAAAAGCGTCTTCGTACTTGAGGGCTTCCTTTTACAAGATTTAAATCTTCTGGGGCAAACATAACAACATTCATTTCACCAATATACTGGCTCAATTTTTGTTGTTCTAACTGATTTAACTTTGCCTTTTTACCTTTTTTTGAAATATTTAATTCTAAGGATAATGAGCTATTTCGCCTTTGTAATCTACCTTTTATATTACCATAATCCTCATCCCAACGAATGAGTTCACGATCGTTCGAAGTTCTATGGGATTTCGCCATCGCCAATACATAAATAGCTTCCATCAGATTCGTTTTCCCTTGCGCATTTTCACCAATAATTACATTGACTTTATCCTCAAAGGAAAGCTCCAAATGCTCATAATTGCGATAGTTTTTTAATTGTATTTCTGTAATAAACAAAGGGATCCCCCTTTATGCCTGAACTTGGAAAGTTCCGCTTCCCGGAATTTCAACAATATCATTTGCATATAACTTTCGGCCTCTTCTATTTTCAAGTTCTTGATTCACGTATACTTCATATTCTTGTAAGAACCATTTCACAGCGCCACCTGTATCAATTACATCAGCTAACTTTAAAAATTGTCCTAGTGTAATGTATTCTGTTGAAATCTTAATAAGTTTCATAAAATCGCTCACTTTCTGAAAGTGTTCATTCTTTCATTGTACTAAATAAACTAGCATTAGGAAAGTAATACCCTACAAATCAAATAAGGGTCACTAGTACCTTTACACTAGCAACCCTTAATCCTTACTTAGTAAGTACGGACTGGTAAAATTAATTGGATAATGGAATTATCATTTACTGTACGAATTAAGAACGGTCTCATCGCCCCAGTAAAACTAACTTTAATTTCTGTACTATCTAGAGCTTTTAATGCGTCCATCATATATTTTGCACTAAAAGATATTTTTAATTCTTCTCCATCTACATTTTCACATTGAACCTCTTCTACTACTTTTCCGATTTCTGGTGCATTTGAAGAGATCTCTAACATCTGTTGTTCTAATGTTGATAATTTAACAACGTTGTTACGACCATCTCTTGCTAATAGCGACGCACGATCAATCGCTTGTAAAAATTCTTTTGTATTTACAAAAATATCAGTTTTACTTTCAACTGGAATTAAACGCGTTGTATCTGGATAATTTCCTTCTAATAATCTTGAGAAGAATAATAAATGTTTTGTACGGAATAATACTTGATACTCCGTAATAACGATATCTACCATTTCTTCAGACTCATCTAGAATTTTACTTAATTCATTTAGGCTTTTACCAGGAATAACAACATTTGATTGAAATTCCTCAGTAATATTATACCCTTCGATTTTCGCTTTACGAAGTGCTAGCCTATGACTATCTGTTGCAATGCAAGTTAGCTCGCTGTTATATACCTTCCAGTTTACACCTGTCAAGATCGGTCTTGTTTCAGAACTTGAAACTGCAAATACTGTTTGACGAATCATGTGCTTTAGTAAATCTGTTGGAATCTTAAATACATGATGTTCTTCGATTTGTGGTAATAACGGATATTCAGCAGCATCTAAACCATTTAAGTTGAACTCTGATTTCCCAGATTTTATTTTTGTCATAAAATGATTTTCCACAGAAATTTCGACAGTTTCTTTAGGTAATTTTTTTACGATCTCACTAAAATATTTTGCTTGTAAAATAATACTTCCTGATTGTTCAATTTCCACAATTTCTTTTCCAGCATCTTCGACTGGGATAAATGATTCGATAGAGATGTCTGCATCACTACCTGTTAAAGTAACTCCTTCTTCAGTTGCTACAACTTTAATCCCTGTAAGAATTGGAATTGTGGTACGAGAAGAAACTGCCTTCATTACATCTTGTACACTTCTTACAAGATAGTCTTTTTGTATTGTAAAACGCATAACGAAAAACCTCCGGTAAGTATAAGATTTTATTTATTTAATAAAGATAAAAAAGTAGTAGTAATAGTAATAGGGCTTGTGGATATGTGGATAACACTGTTTAAAGATGTAAAAACAGTCTATCTACATGTGGATAGACTGTGCGTAAAATAAGCTAAGTTATTCACACTATTCAGCTACTACTATTTTAAAATATCCTTAACTTCTTCAACGTGTTTTTGTAATTGAGTATCCGTTTTTAATAGCTTCGAAATTTTTTCGTGAGCATGGATTACTGTTGTATGATCGCGGCCACCAAATTCTTCACCTATTTTTGGCAAAGATGAGTCCGTAAGTTCACGTGATAAATACATCGCAATTTGGCGAGGGAATGCAACGGATTTTGTCCGTTTTTTTGCTTTGAAATCTTCTAACTTTACTTGATAGACGCCCCCAACAGCCTTTTGAATATCAGAAATAGAAATAATTCTAGGTATAGAGTTTGGAATAATATTTTTAAGCGCTTCAGCCGCTAAATCAGCATTCATATCTTTATTAATTAAAGATGAATAAGCTACAACTCGAATAAGTGCACCCTCTAGTTCACGAATATTTGAATCGATTTGATTTGCAATATAAAGCATAACTTCATTTGGTATATCAAGACCTTCTGCTTTCGCTTTTTTACGTAAAATTGCGATTCTAGTTTCTAAATCTGGTGGCGTAATGTCCGTAATTAACCCCCATTCAAAGCGAGAACGAAGGCGATCTTCTAAAGTTGGGATTTCTTTTGGTGGTCTATCGCTTGAAATCACAATTTGTTTACTTTCTTCATGTAACGCATTAAATGTATGGAAAAACTCTTCCTGTGTTTGTTCTTTTCCAGCAAGAAATTGAATATCATCTATCAATAAGACATCTACATTACGATATTTATTACGAAAATCGACAGCTTTATTATCACGAATTGAGTTAATAAATTCATTTGTAAATTTTTCAGATGATAAATATACAACTTTTGCATTCGGATTGTGTTCAATTACATAATGCCCAATTGCGTGCATTAAATGTGTTTTTCCAAGTCCAACGCCCCCGTAAATAAAGAGCGGATTATAGGCTTTAGCTGGTGCCTCAGCTACAGCTAAAGAAGCAGCATGTGCAAAACGATTACCAGAGCCAATAACAAATGTATCAAATGTATATTTTGGGTTTAACATACTCTGTGGTAAGTGATTAGACTCATCATGTGCGTGTTTTTGCTTAACAGAAGGGAGATCTATATCCTCTTCTGCCTGACTTTGGGGAATGATAAAACGAATAGCTAGTTTTGCCCCTGTTAAATCATAAAGTGTTTCGGAGATTAGTTCCGAATAATGAGATTCTAGCCAGTCACGAGCGAATTCATTTGGAGCTGTAATAGTTAATACATCTTTTTTTAAGTTATGAGCAGTTGTTGACTTTAACCAGGTTTCATAACTTGGCTTGCTTACCTTTTTTTCTAATTCTTTTAAGGCACTATTCCATAAATCAGAGATATTTTCCAAAGGTGTCCCTCCTTTACAAAGATGGTAAAAGAATAAGGTTGCGCAACAATTGTACAACCTGTAAATATTTCTAATGCATATTTATACGAAACGTATTTTAAAATATAAAAACGTCGTTAGTATCCGAGATAGAGTTTTCGACAAAATAACATATGTGGACAACTATTTACCCACATGTGATTTAAACTATCCACATGTTATACACAAATTGTGGATAAAATAAAGGTGTGGAAAACTTATTCAAAGTGAAAACACAACTATAATATCAAAAAAAAGCAGCTATAGCAATGAATTTAAGAAAGTTATCCACAAAATCAATACCTTGTGGAATAAACTTGTCCACAATACGATATACTGTGTAAAAGTAAAAAAAGAGTTTGTGGATACAAAAAAGAGAAAATAAATTTATCCACAAGGAAATATAGGGACTGTGAAAAAGTGTGTGAATAGGTTAAAAATGAATATTTGATGAAAATTTCGAGAACCATTGACATTTTCCTATTTGATTTACTATAATTTATTAGACTGTCTTTAACAGATATTCCTCAGGGAGGTGTCATATAATGAAAAGAACTTACCAACCAAATAAACGTAAGCGCAGCAAAGTACATGGTTTCCGCAGCCGTATGAGCACAGCAAACGGACGTAAAGTGCTAGCAGCTCGTCGTCGTAAAGGAAGAAAAGTATTATCTGCGTAGACCACTGATCGTTCAGTGGTCTTTTTTTCTAATAATAATGAGTTTCCGCTGATGAAATACAGGAGTGTCAAATGATATGAAGAAAAAAAATCGTATAAAAAAGAATGATGAATTCCAGGCTGTTTTCCAAAAAGGTCAATCGAATGCCAATCGCCAGTTTGTTGTATACAAATTAGATAAAGAAAAACAGCCGCATTTTCGCATTGGTCTTTCTGTTAGTAAGAAAATAGGAAATGCAGTAGTGCGTAATCGAATTAAGCGTATGATCCGCCAATCGATTATAGAATTAAAAGATGAGATAGATTCTGGAAAAGATTTTGTTATAATAGCAAGGAAGCCTTGTGCAGAGATGACATATGAAGAGTTAAAGAAAAGCTTAATTCATGTCTTTAAACGCTCTGGTATGAAAAGAATAAAAAAGTAGCGTAAGGAAATGAATTACACTATATACATACCGAAACAAGGAGGAGCAGGCTTTGAAAAAGAAAATAGGTTTATTAGCCATGGTTATTATGTTAATGGCAATCGCTACCGGCTGTAGTGAAACAAATCAGCCGATTACACCGAAAAGCACTGGGATTTGGAATGAATATTTCGTATACCCGCTTTCTCAGTTAATCACGTATTTTGCAAATTTATTTGGCAGTAATTATGGTTTAGCAATCGTTGTTACAACTCTTATCATTCGTTTTGCATTATTACCATTAATGATTAAACAAACGAAGAGTACGAAAGCAATGCAGGCGTTACAACCAGAAATGGTGAAATTAAAAGAAAAGTACAGCTCAAAAGATCAAGCAACACAACAAAAATTACAACAAGAAATGATGCAGTTGTACCAAAAAAATGGTGTAAATCCATTAGCAGGATGTTTACCAATATTTGTTCAGATGCCTATCCTATTCGCTTTTTATCATGCGATTATGAGAACGGCAGAAATTAGTAAACATACATTTTTATGGTTTGATTTAGGACAGGCAGATCCTTACTATATCCTTCCAATTGTTGCGGCTATTACGACTTTTATTCAGCAAAAGCTTGCAATGGCAGGAACGGCTGGGCAAAATCCGCAAATGGCAATGATGATTTGGCTTATGCCAATTATGATCTTAGTCTTTGCAATTAACTTCCCAGCAGCACTATCATTGTACTGGGTAGTTGGTAATATCTTTGGTATCGCTCAAATGTATCTGATCAAAGGGCCTGAAATTAAGGCTAGTAAGGCAGGAGGATCAAGCAAGTGAGTATAATTACTGCTAAAGGACAAACAGTCGAGCTGGCAGTACAAGATGCTTTAAGACAATTAAATGTTTCGAAAGATCGAGTAGATATAAATATTATCGATGAGGGTAAGAGGGGATTCCTAGGTTTATTTGGGAATCGCCTCGCTGTAGTAGAAGTTGTATTGAAAAAAGATCCAATCCAAGAATGTGAAGAATATTTAAAAAATGTTATTCAAAATATGGGTGTGGAAGTTGAGATTAGAAAAATTGTAAAAGGACGCGAAGTTGAATTTACAATTTCTGGTGAAAACATTGGTGTTTTAATTGGAAAAAGAGGTAATACGTTGAATTCTTTACAGTATTTAACAAAACTTGTTGCGAATCGTAATACAAAGCAATATATTGGTATTACACTGGATGCTGAAAACTATCGTAGTAAAAGAAAAACTACGTTAGAATCTCTTTCTTATCGATTGGCAAAACAAGTAGTGAGTACGAAAAAAAGAGTTGTTCTAGAACCAATGCCTTCTTTTGAACGAAAAATTATTCACCAAGCATTATCTAATCATCAAAATATCATTACAACTTCTGAAGGGAAAGAACCACATCGGTATGTTGTAA
This sequence comes from Bacillus sp. JJ783, assembly GCF_036963225.1. NCBI lineage: Bacteria > Bacillati > Bacillota > Bacilli > Caryophanales > Bacillaceae > Bacillus > Bacillus sp. JJ783. Next base: position 11,403 of record NZ_JBALMG010000079.1, read on the forward strand.
TATCTTCCAAGTGACCGGTTACTCAATTGAGTGCCGGTTTTTTTGAGGAGAAAATAAATGTGGATAACTAAAAAACACTAGATTTATCCACTGTGAATAAGTTTAGTGTTTTTTACATAAGGACATAATAAAATGAGTTATTATTCTTTTGTAGATAGGTTCGTTATGGTATCCTAATAATTTAGTGACGGAAAAAATTCATGTTGAAATAGAGATAAATAAGCAAGTGAGGTGAAAGGACATGGAATTTGATACAATTGCCGCAATTTCCACAGCACTTGGGGAAGGTGCAATTGCCATTGTTCGAGTAAGTGGGGATGATGCGATTGAGAAAGTCGATCGTATTTTTAAAGGGAAGGATTTAACACAGGTTTCTTCTCATACAATTCATTATGGTCATATTGTCGATTTAGATACAAATCAAGTTATTGAAGAAGTTATGGTATCCATTATGCGTGCACCAAGGACTTTTACGCGTGAAAATATAGTAGAAATTAACTGTCATGGTGGGCTTGTTTCGGTAAATAAAGTATTACAGCTTATTTTAGCACAAGGAGTACGACTAGCAGAGCCTGGTGAATTTACAAAACGTGCTTTTTTAAATGGACGTATTGATTTGTCACAAGCGGAAGCTGTTATGGACTTAATCCGCGCGAAAACAGATCGTGCTATGAATGTAGCGATTAACCAAATGGAAGGACGATTATCTAAATTAATCGGCCATCTGCGTCAAGAAATATTAGAAACATTAGCTCATATTGAGGTGAATATAGATTACCCAGAATATGATGATGTAGAAGAGATGACGCATAATATTTTAATTGAGAAAGCTACACATGTCCGTGCTGAAATTGCAAAGATATTAGAAACATCGAAGCAAGGAAAGATTTTACGTGAAGGCATTTCTACCGCGATTATCGGTAGACCTAACGTTGGGAAATCATCGCTATTAAATAGTCTTGTTCAGGAGAAAAAGGCAATTGTAACTGATATTGCAGGAACAACTCGTGATGTTATTGAAGAGTACGTTAATGTGCGTGGTGTACCACTTAAACTTATAGATACAGCCGGAATTCGTGAAACGGAAGATATTGTTGAAAGAATTGGTGTAGAGCGTTCGAAGGAAATGATGAGCCAAGCAGACTTAGTGTTAATTGTAGTGAACTATAGCGAGGCTTTAACAAATGAAGATGAGGATCTATTCCGTGCCGTACAAGGAAAAGATTTCATTGTCATTGTAAATAAGACAGATTTACCGCAAGAAATTGATATGGAACGTGTTACAGATTTAGCGGTAGGCAATCGTGTTATTACAACATCTTTAATTGAGGAGCAAGGAATAGATGAGCTTGAAAAGGCAATAGCTGATTTATTCTTTGAAGGAACAATTGATTCTGCGGATATGACATACGTGTCTAATGCGAGACATATCGGATTGTTAACACAAGCAGGAAGAACAATTAATGATGCAATTGAAGCGATAGAAAATGGTGTTCCGATTGATATGGTTCAAATTGATTTAACAAGAGCGTGGGAAATACTTGGTGAAATTACTGGTGATACTGTCCATGAAAGCTTAATTGACCAATTGTTCTCTCAATTTTGTTTAGGAAAATAAAGTAAAACTTTAATCAGAGATGATTTAGTAAGATAGAGGTTATTAGGAGGAATAAACAATGGGATACAATGCCGGTTCATATGATGTCATAGTAATCGGTGCAGGTCATGCAGGATGTGAAGCTGGTCTTGCGGCAGCACGAATGGGCTCAAAAACATTAATGTTAACAATTAACTTAGATATGGTAGCGTTCATGCCATGTAACCCTTCTGTTGGTGGACCAGCAAAAGGGATTGTTGTTCGTGAAATTGATGCATTAGGCGGAGAAATGGGACGCAATATTGATAAAACACATATTCAAATGCGTATGTTAAATACGGGTAAAGGACCAGCTGTACGTGCGCTTCGTGCACAAGCTGATAAATTCTCTTACCAGCATGAGTTAAAGAAAACAATTGAAGAAACACCAAATTTAACGTTGTTTCAAGGTTTGGTAGAGCGTTTAATTGTTGAAGATGGTGTATGTAAAGGGGTAATTACACAAGCTGGTGCTGAATACACAGCGAAAACAGTTGTAATTACAACGGGAACATTTTTACGTGGTGAGATTATTATGGGAGATTTAAAATATTCAAGTGGTCCAAATAATCAGCAACCATCTATTACGTTATCTGAACACTTAGAGGAACTTGGTTTTGATCTTGTTAGATTTAAAACAGGTACACCTCCCCGTGTAAACAGTAATACGATTGATTATAGTAAAACAGAAATTCAACCAGGTGATGATAAGCCACGTGCTTTCTCTTTTGAAACGACAAAATTTATTATGGATCAAATTCCATGTTGGTTAACGTATACAAGTACAGAAACACATCGTTTAATAGATGAAAACTTACATCGCTCAGCTATGTATTCTGGTATGATTAAAGGAACAGGGCCTAGATATTGCCCTTCAATTGAAGACAAGGTAGTAAGATTTAACGATAAACCACGTCATCAAATTTTCTTAGAGCCAGAAGGACGTAATACGCAAGAAGTATATGTACAAGGCTTATCGACGAGCTTACCAGAAGATGTACAGCGTGCAATGCTTAGAACAATTCCTGGCCTGGAAAATGTTGAAATGATGCGTACGGGTTATGCGATTGAATATGATGCGATTGTACCAACTCAACTATGGCCAACACTTGAAACGAAAAAAATTAAAAATTTATATACAGCAGGACAAATTAATGGGACTTCTGGTTACGAAGAAGCGGCAGGACAAGGGCTTATGGCTGGAATTAATGCAGCGTGTCGTTCTTTAGGTAAAAAAGAAGTTATTTTAGGTCGCGCTGATGCATATATTGGTGTCTTAATTGATGATCTTGTAACGAAAGGCACAAATGAGCCATACCGTTTATTAACGTCTCGTGCAGAATATCGCTTATTATTACGCCATGATAATGCAGATCTTCGTCTAACTGAGGTTGGGCGTGAAATTGGTTTAATTAAAGAAGATCGTTATGAGAGATTTACAAATAAAAAACTACAAATTGATCAGGAAAAGGAACGGTTAGAGAGTATTTTTATTAAACCGCGTCCTGAAGTTCAAGAATTAATTCGTAGTATTGGTGGAAGCGAATTGAAAGATGGAATACGTGCAAGTGACTTATTACGTCGTCCAGAGATGACATATGAGCATATTCATCTTTTAGTACCAAGTGAATTAGAATTAAATGATGAAATTACAGAACAAGTTGAAATTCAGATTAAGTACGAAGGATATATTGAGAAGTCTTTACAGCAAGTAGAGCGTATGAAGAAAATGGAAAACAAAAAAATTCCTGTGGATATTGATTATGATGCGATTTCTAGCCTTGCCTCAGAAGCGAGACAGAAATTGAAAGATGTTCGTCCGCTTTCGATGGGGCAAGCTTCACGTATTTCTGGCGTAAATCCAGCGGATGTTTCCATTTTGCTTATTTACATTGAACAAGGAAAAATTGCACGAGTATCGAACCAATAACATAGTAAGGAGATATTGCTAGATGAACATAGAACAATTTCAATCTATGCTAGAAGAGAAGGGTATTTCCCTCTCTTCTAGACAGTTAGAGCAGTTCGAAATCTACTTTGAAACGTTAGTAGAGTGGAATGAAAAAATGAACTTAACGGCTATTACGGAGAAAGAAGAAGTATACTTAAAACACTTTTTTGATTCTGTTACAGCGGCTTTTTATTATGATTTTTCGAAACCATTTTCTATTTGTGATGTTGGAGCAGGAGCTGGATTCCCAAGTATCCCTTTAAAAATCTGTTTCCCGCACTTAAAAGTAACAATCGTAGATTCATTACAAAAACGTATTAATTTCTTAAATCACTTAGCGCAAAAGTTAGAATTAAGTGATGTTGCATTTTGTCATGATCGTGCTGAAACATTTGGAAAAAAAGAAGGTGTACGTGAAGCATACGATATTGTAATGGCACGTGCAGTTGCACGTCTTTCTGTATTAAGTGAGCTATGTTTACCACTTGTAAAAGTAGGGGGAACATTCATTGCAATGAAAGGTGCAGCGGCGAACGAAGAAATCGAAAATGGAAAATATGCTTTAGAGGTACTTGGCGGAGAATTGAAAGAAATGTCTACGTTCCAATTACCGTTTGAAGAAAGTGAGCGTAATATTTTATTAATCGAGAAAAAGCGCAAGACACCAAAGAAATATCCACGCAAACCGGGAACGCCCAATAAATTACCTATTGAAAAATAAATCTTATTAGACGTAAGATTAAATTATATAAATGAAAACGTAAATGTTTCATAGGAAACATTTTATGTAGAACAGTCAATAGGCCTAAAAGGTGGTGGAATATGTATGAAAAATACGTTTTCTCGTTTATTTGGCTTTGGAGATAAAGAGAGCGAATTCGAATTACAAGACGAAAGCCATGAAGAAATAGCTAAAAAGGTATATGAAGAAATACAGGAAATTCCGATAGTAAACATTACCCCTAACCGTTATCAACCACGGACAGTTTTTGACGATGCACGTATTGAGGAGCTAGCATTAACGATCCGTACACATGGGCTTATCCAGCCGATTGTTGTGAGACAGTATGAGGATGATAAGTACGAGATTATTGCCGGGGAAAGGCGTTTCCGCGCAGCAACAAAGTTAGGGTGGGAAAAAGTTCCTGCAATAATAAAGAATTTAAATGATACTGAGACAGCTTCTGTAGCGTTAATTGAAAATTTGCAGCGTGAGGAATTAACAGCAATTGAGGAAGCTGTGGCATATCAAAAGCTGATTGAGTTACATAATTTAACACAAGAAGCATTGGCACAACGACTTGGAAAAGGACAATCGACAGTCGCAAATAAATTGCGATTATTAAAATTGCCTGAAGAAGTCAAAAGTGCATTATTAGAAAAAAGTATTACAGAACGGCATGCTCGCGCCCTTATTCCTTTGAAAAATGAGGAATTACAACTGAAGGTTTTACAAGAGATTGTGGAGAAGCAATTGAATGTAAAGCAAACAGAAGAACGAATTGCAAAGTTACTAGAAGAAGTAAAACCAAAGCGCAAAGCGAAGCAAAAAGCAGTAAGTCGAGATGCGAGAATTGCCATGAACACAATTAGACAATCATTACAAATGGTTGCTAACAGTGGTTTGAATGTTAATTCTGCGGAAGAAGAGTTTGATGAATACTATCAAATTACGATTAAAATTCCGAAGAAAAAATAAGTACGTGCTAGAGACCTTATCCTATTGGAGAGGTCTCTTTTACTATATTTTCTTGTTAAAGCAAGAAGGAGTTTAGAAATAAATTTTGAAGTTTAATAAGGACGTAAAAGAAAAATTTTTATTTCATGTTACAATAAACATAATTGTTTCTAGAATAAGAAAGGTTGAAAGTAGGTGACATCATGGGAAAAATCATTGCTATTGCTAATCAAAAAGGCGGTGTTGGAAAAACAACAACATCCGTTAATTTAGGGGCTGGATTGGCACAAGTAGGAAAAAAAGTCCTTCTCGTAGATATTGATGCTCAAGGAAATGCAACGACTGGTGTAGGGATTGAAAAGTCTGAATTAGATCAATGTATTTATAATGTTCTTGTCGAAGATGCAGATGTTCAAGGTGTTATACGGAAAACCGCAACTGAAAACTTAGATGTTCTACCCGCTACAATTCAATTGGCTGGTGCTGAAATTGAATTGGTACCAACCATTTCCCGGGAAGTACGCTTGCAAAGAGCATTACAGCCAATTCGTGATGAATATGAGTATATTATTATTGACTGTCCTCCATCCTTAGGATTATTAACGATTAATGCATTAACAGCAGCAGATTCTGTTATTATTCCTGTACAGTGTGAATATTACGCGCTGGAAGGGTTAAGTCAGCTATTAAATACAGTTCGACTTGTGCAAAAGCATTTAAATAAAAATTTAGCAATTCAAGGTGTATTGTTAACGATGTTGGATGCTCGTACAAATTTAGGAATTCAAGTTATAGATGAAGTGAAAAAATACTTTAGGGATAAAGTATATCGTTCGATTATTCCTCGTAATGTTCGCTTAAGTGAGGCACCAAGTCATGGAAAACCAATTATGCAGTATGACGCTAAATCAAGAGGAGCAGAAGTATATTTAGATTTAGCAGAGGAAGTGATTGCAGGTGGCTAAGGGATTAGGAAGAGGAATCAATGTGTTTTTTCCAGATTTAGATGTGAAAGAAGAAGAAACGATTCAGGAGATTATCGTAACTGAATTAAGGCCGAATCCATATCAACCACGTAAACATTTCAATAAAGAAGCGATTCAGGAATTAGCGGCATCTATTAAAGAGCACGGTATATTGCAACCGTTAATTGCTCGAAAGAGTATTAAAGGATATGAAATAGTTGCGGGTGAAAGAAGATATCGTGCTGCTAAAGAGGCCGGACTTGAGAAGGTGCCTGCTGTCGTAAGGCAATTAAATGAGCAACAAATGATGGAATTTGCTTTGCTTGAAAACTTACAACGAGAAGATTTAAATCCTATGGAAGAGGCAATGGCATATCAGATGTTAATGAACGAGCTAAATGTGACACAAGAACAATTAGCAAAACGTCTTGGTAAAAGCAGGCCTTATATCGCAAATTATACTCGATTGTTAAGCCTCCCTTCATTCGTTCAAGATATGATTGCAAACGGTCAGCTTTCAATGGCTCATGGAAGAACTTTACTTACAATAAAAGATGAAGAACAGTTGAAATCTTTATTGAAGCGAATTGAAAAAGAAGGACTGAATGTTCGCCAATTGGAACAAATTGTCCAGGAAATTAATCAACGTGTTTCACGTGAAACACAACAAGTGAAAAAAGAAAGAAATATATTTTTTGTAGAGCGTGAAACATTTTTAAGAGAAAAGTTTGGTACGGATGTAAAAATCAAAGAAACGAAAAAAGAAAAAGGTAAAATCGAAATCGAATTTTTTAATAAAGAAGATTTAAATCGAATTTTAGAATTATTATCAAAGGGAAATTAAAAAGCAAACCATCTTATTGTTTATAGATGGTTTGCTTTTTTTAATGCAGATAATTTTTGGTCTGTTTCTTTTATACTTTGTGCAATTACATCAGCCATCTTCATGACTAAACTTAGTCGTGTATTTTGAAGTACGAAAAACTCCATGAAACCATTTAAATTTACGATGCCATGAATATGCAGATCACCAATTTCAGGTAATTTCTTATTCATCGCAGCTCCAGGTTTACTGGGGCCCTTTCCGGTAGTTATAGAACCGATACTTTGAGATTTTCCTAAACATGCATCAACAGCAATAATAAAGGAAGTAGGGTTTTCTTTCTGTATATTCCGAATTTTCTCTTCTAAGTTTAGTGCATGTATTGGTTCGTCTAGTGTGCCGAATACTTGAAGGTTTTTGATTTCAATTTGTTCTAGTTTAGTACCAACTAATGGACCAAGTGCATCACCGGTGGAACGGTCTGTTCCGATACAAACGAGAATGAGTGGCATATTAGTCTTAATGGGAATATGGGAAAGTAAGAAATTACTGATTGTCTCAGAGGCTTCTAAGTCATGATGCATAACATTTTGAGTTTCTTTTTCAAAAAAAGGTAAGCGAAAACTTCTAATATTCATGAAGCACCCATCCTTTTAATAAATTTTCACAATATGTTATATGGTGTCTGAAATGGAAAATTATAAGTGCATACTTTTTGCAAACTGTGAATGAAAACAGAAATAATAGTACTAGTATATATATATTCGTTTCATTTTATACCTGAATGGAAGTTAACAAATGGAATTAAAGACATAAATTTTTTTCAGAAATCAGAGAGAGTTCTGATACAATAATAAGGATAACTAAAAAGAAATTTTAGCTGGAGAGGTAGAGGGACATGGATTTAGCGTTGAAATGGTTTCAGTCCATTGATTGGACGAATATAGGTGTGAAATCACTAAAAATAATCGTTATTTTAATACTTGGTGCAATCGTTGTGCGAGTTGCGAGGGCAATTGTACGAAATGCGTTTCGTATGGGAAGCCGTTCGCCGATTCAAATTTCAGAACGTCGTACAGTTACGGTAGCGAAGTTGCTTGAAAATATTGTGGCATACGTTGTTATGTTCATTATGTTAATTGCAATTTTAGGTGTGTTTGATATTAATGCGTCAGGTCTATTAGCCGGTGCTGGGGTAATTGGTTTAGCAGTCGGTTTTGGTGCACAAAGTTTAGTTAAAGATGTTATTACAGGATTATTTATTTTGTTAGAGGATCAATTTTCAGTAGGTGATTATGTAAGGATAGGTCAATTTGAAGGAACCGTTTTGGAAATAGGACTACGTACAACGAAGATGAAGAGCTGGACAGGCGAAATTCATATAATACCAAATGGTAGTATTGTACAAGTAACGAACTTTTCCGTTAGCAATAGTGTAGCATTTGTTGATGTATCTATTTCTTATGAAAGTGATATAGTACGAGCGGAGCAAGTTATTGAAGATTTATTAGTTGAATTACCAGAAAAATATGAGAAGATGGTAACAACACCTCAATTGCTAGGTGTTCAAACATTGGCAGCGTCTGAAGTTGTATTACGTGTTATTGCTGAAGTTGAGCCGATGCAGCATGCAGTTATTGCGAGGGCTCTTCGCAAAGAGATTAAAAATCGTCTTGATTTACATGGGATTGAAATTCCATACCCACGTATGGTTTTATATAGTCGCGAAGAATTAGTTAGTGAAAAAGCAATTTAATAGTGGGAGGGATTTGGAGAATGGAGCAAAAGCAATATAACTTGTACGATGTTGTGGAAATGAAGAAAGCCCATCCATGTGGTGAAAATCGCTGGAAGATTATTCGTATGGGAATGGATATCCGCGTTAAGTGCGAGGGGTGTGACCATTCGGTAATGATTCCTCGAAGAGAGTTTGATCGTAAGGTAAAAAAAATACTTGTGAAACATGAAGAATAGTGAAAAAGCAACAGCTGTAGTAGACAGCCGTTGCTTTTTTTCATTTGGTGGAAACTTGTCATTTTTTTCGTTACTATCTATAATGATGAAAGATTGAGACATAGGAGTGAAAAATATGGGATTAACGGCTGGGATTGTTGGATTACCTAACGTAGGGAAGTCCACTTTATTTAATGCAATTACACAAGCAGGAGCAGAATCTGCGAACTATCCATTCTGTACAATCGATCCAAACGTAGGGATTGTAGAAGTACCAGATGAGCGTTTAAATAAATTAACGGAATTAGTAGAACCGAAAAAAACTGTTCCAACTGTATTCGAATTTACTGATATCGCAGGTATCGTAAAAGGTGCGAGTAAAGGTGAAGGGTTAGGAAATAAATTCTTATCTCACATTCGTCAAGTAGATGCAATTTGCCAAGTTGTTCGTTGTTTTGAAGATGAAAATATTACGCATGTTTCAGGAAAAGTAGATCCAATTGATGACATTGAAACAATCAACTTAGAGCTAATCTTAGCGGATTTGGAATCTGTTGATAAACGTATCGAACGAGTTGCGAAGTTAGCAAGACAAAAAGATAAAGAAGCTGTATATGAGCATGAAATTTTAGTTCGTTTAAAAGAAGCTTTCGAAGAGGGAAAACCAGCTCGTACTGTTGAATTTACAGAAGAGCAAATGAAGATTGTTAAAGGCCTTCATTTACTTACAACGAAAGAAATGCTATACGTAGCAAACGTAAGTGAAGATGATATTATGGATCCTTCTGACAATAAATATGTACAAATGGTAAAAGAATTTGCAACAAATGAAAATTCACAAGTAATTGTTGTATGTGCAAAAATCGAATCAGAAATTGCTGAGTTAGATGAGGAAGAGAAGAAAGTATTTCTTGAAGAACTAGGTATTGAAGAATCTGGTTTAGATCAATTAATTCGTGCTGCATATGACTTATTAGGACTTGCTACTTACTTCACAGCTGGTGTGCAAGAAGTACGTGCATGGACGTTTAAACAAGGTATGAAAGCACCACAATGTGCTGGTGTTATTCATACGGACTTTGAGCGTGGATTTATTCGTGCGGAAACAGTTTCTTATGATGATTTAATGACAAATGGCTCTATGACAGCTGCAAAAGAAGCTGGTAAAGTACGTTTAGAAGGAAAAGAGTATATCGTAAAAGACGGAGATGTTATGCACTTCCGCTTTAACGTTTAATTTAATATTTCCTAGGAAAAATAAAGATATGAACTTGGCAAATATATTATATGTTTGCCAAGTCTTTTACGTATTGGTGAGTTGATTCATATAACTTACTATGATATAATCTAAACTCGTGAGTAATTACTATAAATTAATTGCTCCTTGCCCATTATGGGCCGTTTAGACCAAAAGGAGGTGAAAGTGTAATGAGAAAGTACGAAATTATGTACATCATTCGTCCTGGCGTTGAAGAAGAAGCTCAAAAAGCTTTAGTTGAACGTTTTGCAGGTGTTTTAACAAACAATGGTGCAGAAATCATTAACACGAAAGAGTGGGGTAAGCGTCGTTTAGCTTACGAAATCAACGACTTACGTGAAGGTTTCTACATGATCTTAAACGTGAACTCTAACGCAGAAGCGATTAACGAATTCGACCGTTTAGCTAAGATCAACGAAGATATCCTTCGTCATATCGTTGTTAAAGAAGAAGAAAAATAATTAAGATATATAGGGAGAGTGGTTCGATTGATGAATCGTGTTATCCTCGTTGGTCGTTTAACTAAGGACCCTGACTTACGTTACACGCCCAATGGTGTTGCAGTAGCTACTTTTACGTTAGCTGTGAATCGCGCATTTGCGAATCAACAAGGTGAGCGTGAAGCTGACTTTATTAATTGTGTAATATGGCGTAAACAAGCAGAAAACGTGGCAAATTATTTGAAAAAAGGTAGCTTAGCAGGCGTAGACGGACGTCTTCAAACTCGTAATTACGATGGACAAGATGGTAAACGTGTATATGTAACAGAAGTTCTTGCGGAGAGCGTACAATTTTTAGAGCCGCGTAATGGCGGTGGGGAGCAACGTGGTTCATTCAATCAGCAACCATCAGGAGCTGGTTTCGGTAACCAAAGCTCTAACCCATTTGGTCAATCTAGTAATCCGGGTAACTCAGGTAACACTGGTAACTCTGGATTTACGAAGAATGACGATCCATTTTCGAATGTTGGTCAACCGATTGACATTTCGGACGACGATTTACCATTTTAATGGTATGAATCGGATATTTTTAACAAAGAATGGAGGGAATAGACATGGCAGGACGCAAAGGTGGACGTGCGAAGCGTCGTAAGGTGTGTTTCTTCACATCTAACGGCATCACTCGCATTGACTATAAAGATGTTGATTTATTAAAACGTTTCGTTTCTGAGCGTGGTAAAATTTTACCTCGTCGTGTAACAGGAACAAGCGCGAAATACCAACGCAAACTTACAGTTGCAATTAAACGTGCTCGTCAAATGGCACTTTTACCATATGTTGGTGAATAATAGCGTATGAAATGCACAGTAGAGTCGGACTCTACTGTGCATTTTGCTATGCTTTTCTTTTTTTGAGAGAGAGGTTAGATGATGAAAAATACAAGATTTATTACTGAGGGTGCTGCGTTATTGGCTACATATGCTATTTTGTTACTTGTATCTAGGTATGTTCCGATCTTAGATACAATGGTAACGTTTGTGTTGCCGTTACCATTTATATTATTAACAGTAAGACATAAACTATCTAATATACTCGTGATTTTTGTAGCGGCACTTTTTATTACAGTTATTGTGAGTCAGCCGATTGGTCTCATAAAGACAGTGATGTTTGGGTTAATAGGTGTCGTATTAGGATATATGTATAAAAAAGGGAAAAAACCAGTGGAGATATTGATAGCTGGAACGCTTGCGTATTTAATTGGTATAATGCTCATTTATGTTGGAAGTATAAAATTTTTCAACATAGATTTAATGAAGCAAATGCAAAATATATTTAGTGAAAGTGTGGCGCAAAGTGAAAAGATAGCAAATGCTGCTGGTATGCCAGTTAGTAAGGAACAAAAAGAGTTGCTTGCACAAATGAATGATATATCACAAACGTTACTTCCAAGTATACTTGTGCTAGTTTCTGTATGTTTTTCTTGGATTACAGTGCTAATATCCGGTAGTGTTTTGAGAAAGTTAAAGCACGACGTTACACCTTGGCCTAAATTTAAAGATATACAATTGCCAAAGAGTATTGTCTGGTATTACGTCATATTTATTTTGTTAGCAACTTTTATAAAAGTAGAACCAACATCATATTTACATATGGTATTTTCTAACCTATATGTAATCTTTGCTTTGCTGCTCGTCTTGCAAGGGTTAACGTTTATCACCTTTTTAGCACACAGAAAAGGTTTTACGAGAGGTATTCCTATTATTAGTTTTATTGTATGTATGTTTATTCCAATGCTGTTTCCTCTTGTGACAATCTTAGGTATAATTGATTTAGGGATTTCATTGCGTTCTAAAATAGGGGAATAAAATAATATTCCTTACACTATTTTAATTTGTTTAACTAACTGGAAGGTGAGTTAGTTTTACTTTATAGGAGTTGTATACATGCCTGAATTTTATAAGAAACAGTGGTTTTTATATCCTGTTTACGTATTGGCATTTTTTGTGTTGGTGCTAATCTCGATTCTTTGTTATTTCCACTTAATTATGGGGATATCTTCCTTTTTTGTTTTTAGCATCGTTTTCTTTTTAGTTATACGATTTGAACTTACCTTTCAAAGGAATTTTGAAAAGTATACGACAGATATGATTACTAGGGTAAAAAAAGTGAGTAACGAAGCATTCAACCAGATGCCAATTGGTATATTGTTATACAATAAGGAGTATGGGATTGATTGGGCAAATCCTTACTTGTCTTCATGTTTGGGGCAACACGCATTAGCTGGGTGGCATCTGTACGATGTATCAGAAACATTACTCCTTTTTATTAAAGGAGAGACTTCTGATGATATAGTATCTTTAAATAGTCGGAAGTTCCGTGTGTTTGTAAGGAAAGAAGAAAAACTAATTTATTTTTTTGATGTAACTGAGCAAACAGAGATTGAAAAAATGTATGAGGATCAGCGCACTGTTTTGGCTGTTATTTATTTAGATAATTACGATGAAGTTACACAAGGGTTAGATGATCAATTACGTACGAATATAACAAGTCTTGTGACGTCACGTCTAAATGAATGGGCCGTTAAGTATGGTGCATATTTGAAACGTGCATCTTCAGAAAGATTCTTCGTTGTACTAAATGAAAGTATTTTAGCGCAAATGGAGAAAGGGAAATTTAGTATTTTGGATCAAGTGCGTGAAGAAACGTCAAAAAGGAATATACCACTTACATTAAGTGTTGGTGTTGGCTCAGGTGATTTACCTTTATCGGAGCTTGGAGCGATGGCTCAATCTGGTTTAGACCTTGCATTAGGACGAGGAGGAGACCAAGTAGCTATTAAACAAGCAACGGGTAAAGTTAAGTTTTACGGTGGCAAGACGAACCCGGTCGAAAAGCGTACTCGTGTACGTGCTAGAGTTATTTCGCATGCATTAAAGGATTTAGTATTAGAAAGCAGTAATGTCATTATAATGGGGCATAGAGCCCCTGATATGGATGCGATTGGTGCAGCGATTGGTATTTTAAAGGTAGCTCAATTAAATGAGCGCAAAGGATATATTGTATTAGATGAAAATGATTCTGATAAAGGAATCAAACGTTTGATGGATAAAGTGAAACAAAATGAAGAGTTATGGTCACATTTTATTACACCAGGGCAAGCGATGGAATTTGCAAATGATGATTCATTACTTGTTGTTGTTGATACGCATAAACCTTCAATGGTGATGGATGAAAAACTGTTACATAAGATTGAAAATGTAGTAGTTATTGACCATCATCGCCGTGGAGAAGATTTCATTGAAGATCCATTACTTGTTTATATGGAGCCATACGCTTCTTCAACGGCAGAGCTTGTTACAGAGTTACTTGAGTATCAACCGAAAAATTTAAAGATGACCATGTTAGAAGCAACGGCATTGTTAGCTGGTATTATTGTTGATACGAAAAGTTTTACATTCCGTACAGGCGCTCGTACATTTGATGCCGCTTCTTATTTACGCTCGCATGGCGCAGACACTGTACTTGTACAAGAACTTTTAAAAGAAGATATGGGTCAGTATTTACGAGTTGCAAAAGCCATTAAAAATGCGTACATTTATAAAAATGGAATTGCGATTGCTAAAGTTGATGGTGATGAATATTATGACCAAGTACTTATTGCACAATCAGCAGACACATTATTGACAATGACAGGTATCATTGCATCATTTGTTATTGCAAAACGTGGAGAAAATTTCATTGGAATTAGTGGTAGATCTTTAGGTGAATTGAATGTACAGCTAATTATGGAAAATTTAGGAGGTGGCGGGCACTTAACAAATGCAGCCACACAAATGAAAAATGTTACAGTAGATGAAGCGGAGGAGAAGCTTCGATTTGTTATTGATGACTATTTACAGGGAGGCACACAATCATGAAAGTAATTTTTCTAAAAGACGTAAAAGGTAAAGGTAAAAAAGGAGAAATAAAAAACGTACCAGACGGTTATGCAAATAATTTCTTACTAAAACAGGGGTTAGCTGCCGAAGCGACAAACAGCAGTGTGAAAACTTTAGATGCTCAAAAGCGCAAAGAGGAAAAAGATGCAGCAGCAGAGCTTGAAAATGCAAAACAATTAAAAGAAACACTAGAGAAATTAACTGTAGAATTAAAGGCAAAATCTGGAGAAGGTGGCCGTTTATTTGGTTCTATTACAAGCAAACAAATTGTAGATGCAATGCAAAAATCACACAAGATTAAACTTGATAAACGTAAATTTGAAATGGACGATGCAATACGTGCATTAGGTTATACAAACGTCACTGTAAAATTGCATCCGCAAGTAACAGCGGCAGTAAAAGTTCATGTTAGTGAACAATAAAAATAAATTGAGCAAGGAGGATTGCGCATGAGTGATGTACTGGCTGATCGTACCCCTCCGCATAATATAGAAGCAGAGCAGGCGGTTTTAGGGGCTATATTGATTGATCAAGATGCATTAACGTCAGCATCAGAGCTGTTACTACCTGACTCGTTCTATCGAACGAAACATCAAAAGATTTTTGAAGTCATGCTTGGGTTGTCTGATAAGGGAGAACCAATCGACTTAGTAATAATGACATCAGCGATGGCTGATCAAGGGTTACTAGAAGAAGTTGGTGGGGTTTCTTATCTAGCAGAATTAGCAGAAGTTGTTCCAACAGCTGCTAACGTAGAATATTATGCACGCATCATCGCTGAAAAGGCACTTTTACGTCGTTTAATTCGAACGGCAACTCATATTGTATCGGATGGATACGAGCGAGAAGATGATGTGGATGGCCTTTTAAATGAGGCTGAGAAAAAAATATTAGAAGTATCACATCAAACAAATGCAAAAGCATTCCAAAACATTAAAGATGTTCTTGTAGATGCTTATGATAAAATTGAACTTTTGCATAATCAAAAAGGTGAAGTTACCGGGATACCAACTGGATTTACTGAATTAGATAAGATGACCGCGGGTTTTCAGCGAAATGATTTAATCATTGTAGCAGCTCGTCCGTCGGTGGGGAAAACTGCATTTTCATTAAATATCGCACAGAACGTAGCGACGAAAACGGATGAAAATGTAGCGATTTTTAGTTTGGAGATGGGCTCTGATCAGCTTGTTATGCGTATGCTTTGTGCAGAAGGAAATATTGATGCGCAAAGACTTCGTACCGGTTCATTAACTTCTGATGATTGGGCGAAATTAACAATGGCGATGGGTAGCCTTTCGAATGCTGGTATATATATTGATGATACACCAGGGATTAAAGTAAATGAGATTCGAGCAAAATGTCGTAGATTAAAGCAAGAACAAGGTCTTGGGATGGTTTTGATTGACTATTTACAGCTTATTCAAGGAAGTGGGAAATCAGGAGAAAACCGTCAGCAGGAAGTATCTGAGATTTCTCGTACATTAAAAGGGATTGCACGTGAATTGCAAGTACCTGTTATCGCCTTGTCGCAGTTATCTCGTGGTGTAGAATCTCGTCAAGATAAACGTCCGATGATGTCTGACATTCGTGAATCAGGAAGTATCGAGCAGGATGCTGACATTGTAGCCTTCCTATATCGTGAAGATTACTATGATCGTGAAACAGAAAATAAAAATACAATTGAAATTATCATTGCAAAACAACGTAATGGTCCAGTAGGTTCAGTAGAGCTTGCGTTTGTTAAGGAATTTAATAAATTCGTCAACTTAGAACGCCGCTTTGAGGATGGACATGCACCGCACGCATAAAGGCAGTATAAAAAAGAAACACATTTCTTATAATAAGATGTGTTTCTTTTTTTTTATATGAAAGATAGGGCTTTCATAAGGTGAATATGTAATTCTTACGAACGAAAACGTTTTTCGATAAAAAAATGTTCGCTTTTTGGTTGACTTCTCTTTCTGTTTTGGTACAATTATATTGTTTGAATAGATCGTTTGAAAATTGCGGAGGTGCTTTAATAATGTCTTCAGTAGTAGTTGTAGGAACACAATGGGGCGACGAAGGAAAAGGTAAAATCACTGATTTTCTTTCTGAGCATGCGGAAGTAGTTGCAAGATATCAAGGTGGAAATAACGCGGGACATACAATTGTTTTCGGCGGAGTTAAATATAAATTACACTTAATTCCATCTGGTATTTTCTATAAAGAGAAAATTTGTGTAATCGGAAACGGCTTAGTAGTAGATCCGAAAGCATTACTTGAAGAGTTAAAATACTTACACGATCGTGGTGTAAGTACTGATAATTTACGTGTAAGTAACCGTGCGCACGTTATTTTACCTTATCACTTAAAACAAGATGAGTTAGAAGAAGCGAGTAAAGGTGATAACAAGATCGGTACAACGAAAAAAGGTATCGGTCCTGCATATATGGATAAAGCTGCTCGTATCGGTATCCGTATGGCTGATCTTTTAGACCGTGAAGCATTTAAAGAGAAGCTTGAGCGCAATTTAGTGGAAAAAAATCGTTTGTTTGAAAAAATGTACGATACAGAAGGTTTCAGCGTAGAAGAAATCTTTGAAGAGTACTTCGAATACGGACAACAAATCGCACATTACGTATGCGATACATCTGTCGTATTAAATGATGCACTAGATAACAATCATCGTGTATTATTTGAAGGTGCACAAGGTGTTATGCTGGATATCGACCACGGTACGTATCCATTCGTTACATCTTCTAACCCAATTGCTGGTGGTGTAACAGTTGGAACTGGAGTTGGTCCTGCGAAAGTTACTCGCGTTGTAGGTGTATGTAAAGCATATACAAGCCGTGTTGGTGATGGTCCATTCCCTACGGAACTTAATGATGAAATCGGTCATCAAATTCGTGAAGTTGGTCGTGAATACGGAACAACAACTGGTCGTCCGCGCCGCGTAGGTTGGTTCGATAGCGTTGTTGTAAGACATGCACGTCGTGTTAGTGGTTTAACAGACTTATCATTAAACTCTATCGATGTATTAACAGGTATCCCAACTCTTAAAATTTGTGTTGCTTACAAATACAACGGAGAAGTTATCGATGAAGTTCCAGCTAACTTAAACATTTTAGCGAAATGTGAGCCTGTATACGAAGAGCTTCCAGGTTGGGAAGAAGATATTACTGGTGTAAAATCATTAGACGAGCTTCCTGAAAATGCACGAAAATACGTAGAACGTGTTTCTGAATTAACAGGAATCCAATTATCTATGTTCTCAGTTGGACCAGATCGTAATCAAACAAATATCGTTCGTAATGTATACGAAGCTTAATTGATATAAAAAATTGATTTTTTTAAGAAAAAACTCATGTTTTCATGAGTTTTTTCTTATCTTTTATAAAAAAATAAAAAAAGGTATTGCAAAAATAAAAGATAACATGTTATGATATGTCTTGTCGTCACGAAAATATGACGTTGGTGAGTATGAGCCATTAGCTCAGTTGGTAGAGCATCTGACTTTTAATCAGAGGGTCGAAGGTTCGAATCCTTCATGGCTCACCATTTTATTTTTCGTGGCCCGTTGGTCAAGTGGTTAAGACACCGCCCTTTCACGGCGGTAACACGGGTTCGAATCCCGTACGGGTCATGTTTTTTTATGTTCATTTTTGGTCCCGTGGTGTAGTGGTTAACATGCCTGCCTGTCACGCAGGAGATCGCCGGTTCGACCCCGGTCGGGACCGCCACTTTTGTTTATACCACCATTAGTGGTTTTATATATAGTTTTGGCTCGGTAGCTCAGTCGGTAGAGCAGAGGACTGAAAATCCTCGTGTCGGCGGTTCGATTCCGTCCCGAGCCACTCTCAGGATATTAAGTGGGCCCACTTAATATCCTTTTTATTTTGTCCAGTTTTACAAAAGTGGGTAGTTATTTTACAATAGAATGAGGAGCCTCTAGCAGTTGAAGCTAGAGGTTTTTCTATAGATCGTATAGGATTCCGTGTAAAAGTGGATGATACATGAGTCTATGAGAATAGAGGAGAAATACTTAGACTAAGATTGTTGTCATATAGGAACATACTATAGAAACACCAATATGTTTGAGGATTATTGATCATATTTTTATAAGGAGGAAATAGACGATGATGGGAAAGAAAATTTTAGTAGTTGATGATGAAAAGCCGATTGCGGATATTTTGAAGTTCAACCTAGAAAAAGAAGGTTTTGAAATTGTAATGGCGCATGATGGTGATGAGGCGATTGAAAAAGCAAATGAAGAACAGCCAGATATGGTTTTATTAGATATTATGTTACCGGGAAAAGACGGTTTAGAGGTATGTCGTGAAATACGTAAAAGCTCAGAAATGCCAATTATTATGCTTACAGCAAAAGACTCTGAAATTGATAAAGTATTAGGGCTTGAGCTTGGGGCAGATGATTATGTAACGAAGCCATTTAGTACGAGGGAGTTGCTTGCTCGTGTGAAAGCGAATTTACGTCGCCATCAGCAGGGTGGTGCTGCAGAGAAAGAAGAAAATACTGAAATGGTTATTGGACCAATCGTTATTAATTCGAACGCTTATAGTGTAACGAAGCGTGAAGAAAGCATTGAGCTTACACATCGTGAATTTGAATTACTACATTATTTAGCGAAGCATTTAGGTCAAGTTATGACTCGTGAACATTTATTACAAACAGTTTGGGGTTATGATTATTTTGGAGATGTACGTACAGTAGACGTAACAGTACGTCGTTTACGCGAAAAAATTGAAGATAATCCAAGTCATCCTACTTTAATTGTAACTAGACGTGGAGTAGGGTATTACTTGCGTGACCCAGAACAGGAATAGTATATGAAGAAAGTTGGTTTTTTTCAATCTATTCATTTAAAATTTGTGCTCATATATATGCTGTTAATATTAATAGCAATGCAAGTAATTGGTGTATATTTCGTCAGGGAATTAGAAAAAAGCCTTGTAAAAGGCTTTCAAGATTCCTTAACGCAGCAAACAAACTTACTTTCTTATAACTTGAAGCAAGAGTTTGTAAAAGAACGTCCTAAAACAGAATCAGTAGATAAAGCTATTAATGATTCGATTCAAAAATTTGCATCAGATCGTAAGAGAGATATTCAAGAAGTAAGTGTAATTGATTCTACTAAAAAATTAATGGCAATTTCAGACGCGTCTAAGCAAAATAAGGTAGGACGAACGTCAGCAGATACGGCTGTACAACGGGTAATGGTACAAAAGAAACCAGAGTCAAAGATTGAAAAAGATGGACATACAGGTCATCGAGTTCAAGTTATGATTACCCCTATTCTAAAAGAGCCGGGCGGAGATGTACTTGGCGTCATTCATATCGTTGCATCTATGGAAGATGTGTATAAACAAATGAAGGACATCAACCAAATTTTCGCAACGGGGACAGTAATTGCTTTATTAGTAACAGCTGTACTTGGAATTTTATTGGCTCAAACAATTACGAGACCAATTTCAGATATGCGAAGACAAGCAATTGAAATGGCGAAAGGGAATTATTCGCGAAAAGTAAAGGTGCATAGTCACGATGAGATTGGACAATTAGCATTATCTTTTAACAATTTATCTAAAAAATTACAACAAGCTCGTTCCTCCACAGAAAGTGAAAGACGAAAATTATCATCCGTTTTATCACATATGACAGATGGAGTAATTGCTACTGATCGAAAAGGGGATATCATTTTATTAAATGATCCTGCGGAAAAGATGTTAAATGTTTCGCGTGAAACGGCGCTAGATCAATCAGTGTTAGAAGTGTTAGGAATACAAGAAGAATTTACACTTGATCATTTATATGAAGAACCTGATTCAGTTTTATTAGATTTTAGTACGAGAAATGAACCATATATTTTACGTGCTAGTTTCTCTGTTATTCAAAAAGAAACAGGGAAGGCAAATGGTTTAATTGCTGTATTATATGATGTAACAGAGCAGGAGCGGATAGAACAAGAGCGCCGTGAGTTTGTTGCGAACGTATCTCATGAGTTAAGAACGCCGTTAACAACGATGCGCAGTTACTTAGAAGCACTTACTGATGGAGCATGGCAAGATCCAAATATTGCACCGCAATTTTTAACGGTTACACAAGAGGAAACAGAAAGAATGATCAGGCTTGTAAATGCATTGTTACAACTATCTAAACTAGATAGTACAGAACATCGCTTAATGAAGGAATGGGTCGACTTTACTGACTTCTTTAATAACGTTATCGATCGCTTTGAAATGTCTAAAGAGCAAAATGTAAGCTTCAAACGATCTTTCTCTAAAAAATCTCGATTTATTGATATGGATACAGACAAAATTACACAAGTTTTATATAACATTATTTCCAATGCACTAAAATATTCGCCAGAAGGTGGTACAGTAACATATCGCCTACGTGACCGCGGGGAGTTACTAGAGATTAGTGTGAGTGATCAAGGAATGGGAATTCCGAAAGAAAATGTAGATAAAATATTTGAACGTTTTTATCGTGTAGATAAAGCGCGTTCGAGACAAATGGGTGGTACAGGTCTTGGGTTAGCTATTGCGAAAGAAATGATTGAGGCACATGGCGGCTCGATTTGGGCGAAAAGTGAGGAAGGAAAAGGGACAACTATTTATTTCACATTGCCAATGGCGACAGATGAAGAGGACGATTGGGAATGAGTATGGAAAACTTTAAAACGATAGTTCTAATTAATTTGGTTGTCATTAGTCTATTTCTTACTTTTAACTTATGGACATATGTTCCTGATTCCACTTCTATGCAAAATACAAAGTTCGTTCAAGGTAACGAAGAGATAAATCAGGTAAAGATTTCGGAGGTTGTTCGCCCATCCTCTGTCGTTATTCATAAAGAGAAAAATCATTATGTAAGCGAAAAGAAGGAAAATGTGGATTCAATCTATAAAATTCTTGAAAACGGAGAATTACATGATTTTAGGGAAATAACGGGGACAGTCCCTAAAGGTGATTTTCTGTCTTATGTACACGGAGAAGAAAAAATTGAATTTGTTTTCCCTACAAATATCCCGTTAGATACGATTAAAGATATGTTTAATATTAAAGATAAAAACATAGAAAGTAACAGAAGTTTTAATCGTATTATAATTGATCCTTCTAGAAGTACGGACCAAGAAATTAAAGTTAGCTTTGTTTCCTATGATACTCCTCATAAAATATATCAAGCAAAATTGAGCGGTGCTTATATAAAGGATATTATAAATGCTCAAAATCAACTTATAACAGTAGCAAGACCATATTTTGAATATCAAATAAATGATACAAAAAAACTTTTTTTACCAGATGGGATTACGGAATTAAGTAAGGCAGAGTATATTACAGCTAAACTAGAGGTGGATCCATTCAAAAATGCTTTATTTAGTGATCCACGTTATTTAAGTCCTATTTCTGAGAAAGAAAAGGAAACATTTACGGATGGCATCCGTTCTATGGAAATTGATAAGTTGGATGCAATGTTGAAATATAAAAATTCCGCTGTACATGGTGATAAACCTACGGATAATGCGGTGATTTTACAAAAAAGTTTTGACTTTGTAAGTGGGCATAGTGGATCCTTTAAGTCCTATCGTTTTGATTATATTAATGGGAGGAAAACTTCATTCCGTTTATATGAGGATGGTTTGCCTGTATTTAATGCCAATGGAATAGCGGAATTAAAACAAGTATGGGGTTCAGGTGAAATTATGCAGTATGAAAGACCCTTTTTTGAGTTCAGTATTACTTTGCCTAGTAAACAACAAACAACTTCTCTTGCATCAGGTCATACAGTGATGACATCACTAGAGAATAACCCGGAAATTGATAAAAAATCAATTCAGGATGTTGGTATTGGTTATAAAATGTCATTGGAACCTTCCATCAGTGATGGGAGTGGGAGAATCGCTGTCTTACAGCCAATATGGTATATAAAATGTGAAGAAGATGGTAAGCAACAAATATATGAGTGGAGTGAGGGGGGACTAAATGGATTGGGATCGAATTAAAACCATATTTATTGTGACCTTTTTTGTTTTAGACCTCTTTCTTATCTTTCAGTTCATTCAAAAGCAAGATAGTAATCAATTAGAACTTGTGACGGAAACGAAAATCGATCAACAATTAAAAGCTGAAAAAATTACTATGGGGAATTTTCCTAAAGAACCGAAAAAAGAGTCATTTATAATGGCGAAAAATAAGGTTTTCAAAGAAGAAGATGTACAATCTTTAAAAAATCAGACGGCGCATGTGCAAGACGAATATCAAATAGAGAGTAAATTAAAAGAGCCTTTTTTAAATACAAAATCATCGTCAAAAGATAAGTATAATGATTTTTTGAAAAATTATGTGCTGGATGGACAAAAATATGAGTTTGGAGCAATAAAGGACTCAAAAATTTACTTCTTTCAAAAGTATAAAGATAAACCAATCTTCTACAATAATCGTGCGATGATTGTTGTAGATTTAAATGAAAAAAATGAGCTTATTTCGTATACACAAACAATGTTAACGGATTTGAAGGAAATGGGCGAAAGCGAAAAGACGAAAGAACAAGAAATTATTACTGCTCAAACAGCTTTAGAAAATATATATTTGAAAAATAAAATTGCAGAAAATACGCACGTGAAAGAGGCGCAGATTGGATATGCAACTCTTGCGGAGTCTTCTTCTAATATACAAGTGCTTGCTCCAACATGGAACTTAAAGACAGAGCAGAAAAAGGATTTTTTTGTGAATGCAATTGAAGGACAAGTTATGGAATTAGGGGAAACTCAAGTGCCGGAAGAACATAATGGAGTGAGAAAGAATGAGTATGCACTTTAGTGTACTTGCGAGTGGAAGTACAGGGAATATGCTATATGTAGGAACAGATGAAAAAAAACTGCTCGTCGATGCAGGTTTAAGTGGTAAAGCGACAGAGGCTTTATTTAAACAAGCTGAACTGAATATAAATGACGTATCAGGTATTCTTGTAACACATGAGCATAGTGACCATATTAAAGGATTAGGTGTATTGGCACGTAAATATGATTTACCTATTTATGCGAACGAGAAAACATGGAATGCAATGGAACATTTAATAGGTAATATCCCAACTGATCAAAAATTCATTTTCTCAGTAGGGGACGTGAAAACATTTGGGGATATTGAAGTTGAATCATTTGGTGTTTCTCATGATGCAGCGGAACCGATGTTTTATGCTTTTCATAACAATAATAGAAAGTTAGCTCTTATTACAGATACGGGCTACGTAAGTGACCGTATGAAAGGTGTCATTAAGGGAGCGAATGCTTTCGTATTTGAAAGCAATCATGATGTGGAAATGCTTCGTATGGGACGCTATCCATGGAGCATTAAGCGACGTATTTTAAGCGACGTTGGCCACGTTTGTAATGAGGACGCTGCATTAGCGATGGCTGATGTTATTACAGACGAGACAAAACACATTTATTTAGCGCATTTAAGCTTAGATAATAACATGAAAGAATTAGCGCGTATGTCTGTATCACAAGTATTAGAAGAAAAAGGTTTTGGGGTTGGAGAATCCTTTGAAATACATGATACGGATCAAAAAATGCCTACGAAAATTCAATACGTATAATTCTTCATTTTAGTAAACAATAAAGGTGAATATAGTTGTTTTCAGGAAGATAGGTGAACAAATATGTCCTTTATTGATGAAGAAAAATATCGTATTAAACGCGCAGGGAAAAAGAAACATAAAGGTATTGTCATTTCTAGCATAGCGGGGACAATTGTAGGGGCTTCATTATTTGCATTTGGAGCTCCTTTATTTTCAAATCATGCAGGTAAGCTTCCGCAAGCTGAAGCAAGTGAAAAAAATATGGCTGAAGCTCAAAGTGGAAATGTTCCTGTTAAACAGATTAGCTTTGTAGACGCTGTTGATCGTGCTTCAGAGGCTGTTGTTGGTGTTATTAATATTCAACGAGACGATTTTTCAGAGGCTGATTCGGAGGCTGGTACAGGCTCTGGTGTGATTTATAAGAGAACAGATGGACATGCGTATATTGTAACGAATAACCACGTTGTTGCTGGGGCGAATCGTATTGAAGTGAGCTTAAGTGACGGTAAGAAAATTCCAGGTAAAGTATTAGGAACCGATGTAGTCACGGACTTAGCGGTACTAGAAATAGATGCGAAGCATGTGAAGAAAGTGATTGAAATTGGCGACTCTAATACCGTTCGTAGAGGAGAACCAGTTATTGCGATTGGAAATCCACTTGGGTTACAATTTTCCGGAACTGTCACACAAGGTATTATTTCGGCTAATGAGCGTATTGTTCCTGTAGATTTAGATCAAGATGGACATTACGATTGGCAAGTAGAAGTATTGCAAACAGACGCGGCAATTAATCCAGGTAATAGTGGTGGAGCGCTTGTAAATGTAGCGGGACAATTAATAGGTATTAACTCAATGAAAATTGCAGCAAAAGAAGTAGAAGGAATTGGACTAGCTATTCCAGTTACGAGAGCTGTGCCTATTATGAATGAACTAGAAAAGTACGGTAAAGTAAGAAGACCTTACGTTGGGATTGAACTAAGATCATTAAATGAGATTCCGAGTTACTATTGGTCAAAAACGTTACAATTACCAGGTAACGTAACAGAAGGAGTCTGCATTTTAGATGTGAAAAGTCCTTCGCCAGGTACGGATGCGGGTCTTAGGGAACATGATGTTATTGTGGCGGTAGATGGAAAAGCGGTGCACGATATTATTGGGTTCCGCACGGCCTTATATAATAAAAAAATTAATGATAAAATGACTCTTACGTTTTATCGTGGTACAAAACGAGCGACAACAACGGTGAAATTAGGCATTCAAAAGTATTAAAAACAGGAGGGCCTACCTCCTGTTTTCTATTGTAGAAAAGTGAGGTGAAGAATATGAATTTACCTTGTTGTTTAGAACATGTTGAATTAGCATTAGATATCATTGTGGATGAGTGTGAAGTTGCACCGGTTATTAACAATGTGGATAACTCTAAAGAAGAGAAAAAAACATGTGAATTTTGTCAAAATGAGGCGACATATGTTGTATCGAACACAGATTCTCACACAATATGTGGGTAACATTTGTGGATATGTGGATAAGTCCTGTGGATAACGTGTTTGTAAGGTGGGGAATAGATGTGAATATCTCGATTATTTCAATCGGAAAATTAAAAGAAAAATACTTAAAACAAGGTATAGCAGAATACTTAAAACGATTATCTTCTTACGCAAAAGTAGAAGTAATTGAGTTACCAGATGAAAAGGCACCAGAAAATTTAAGTGCAGCAGAAATGTTAATTGTAAAAGAAAAAGAGGGCATACGTATACTGGATAAAATTTCTGATGATACGCACGTCATTGCGTTAGCAATAGAAGGGAAACAAAAATCATCAGAAGAATTTGCAGTAAGCTTAGATCGTCTTGCTACATATGGAAAGAGCAAAATCACATTTGTAATTGGTGGATCACTGGGGCTTAGTTCTGAAGTAATGAAGCGTTCAAATGAATCTCTTTCTTTCTCAAAGATGACATTACCACATCAATTAATGCGATTAGTATTGCTTGAGCAAGTGTATAGAGCGTTTCGTATTAATCGTGGGGAACCGTATCATAAATAGTGGATAATAATTGAAAGTTAATAATGCCCTATTTATTAAAATAAATTATAATTGGTTGTATATGTAATAAAAATATGATCAAAAAATTAGCACTTATCTTTACAGGATAGAGTGCTTTTTTCTATATGTAATTCATTATTTTAGATTTAGTCGATACATAATTAAAAGGGGAGATGTAAGTATTTGGTGAAATAAAGCATAATCAATATAGGAAAAAAGAAGTATTAGATGTAATTAGGGGGGCTTAACATAGTTAGGGGAAATATGAAAAAAGTACTTATATCATTACTAAAAAATCCACTATTAATAATTGGGTACTGGATTTTTTGTTATGAGTTAGCTTTGTT
>NZ_JBALMG010000080.1:0-6590 GCF_036963225.1 Bacillus sp. JJ783
TATAGATTGGGTTGATGCTAGTTCAGGTGATATTCGTGCAGATGTGTTTCGTACATATTTATTGTACGCGCAGTCTTATATAGAATTAGCGGAAATGTATTTACAAATATATTGCAGTAATACTGATCTAACAAGAGATAAGATCTTTCAATGGGCTCCTATTATTATTGCAGCTAGATTTTCTGAGGAAATATCTCCGCAAAATGAAGTGTATTTGAAAAGATTATTGAATCAGTATTTATAAGTAATAAAACAAAGGTTGTCTAGTAGCTAATTAATAAATGCTGTTGTTTAACTAAAGTTTCCTTGTAGTTAAACAACAGTATTTTTAAATATTGATATAGGTATACTTATTTTCTATCTTCATTCTATAAAGATTCATTATCCGTACTTCTTCCTCAGTTAATTCTTCTTTATCCCAATACATATGCATTAAGCTATATTCGAATATCTCTTTTAATTTAGTAAACAAAGGTAGTTGGTCTAGCATCTCTTTAGGTAAATCATTTTCCTCTTTGTATCCTTCAACTATTGCTTTTGTAATAGAACTCTCATAGTCAACTATGTTACCATTCCCAACGAATGAATATTCTATCGCACTATAGATTGGGACTGCTAAATCGAATATATAAAAATGTTTCTCACAGTCTTGAAAATCAATCATTGTTAAATTTGAATTATTTTCGACTAATATGTTTTCTAACCATAAATCTCCGTGAATTAAGCCATAATTTGAAGGATTCTTTGGCAGTTCCTTTATAGAAGCTAAAACGTCAGATGCAATTTCTCTTATAGTAGTTTCTTCTTTAGGGATATAGTTAAGAAAATTATACTCTTCATTTTCATACCAGTCGTTTATATGATTTACCGGTTGAATTCTTTCAAAGTCTTTAGATATACGATGTAATTTTCCAATTTGTTGACCAAGCTTTTTAAATACATTAGAATTCCAGTCGTTTCTTGGTAAATGTATACCAGGAGCAGCTTTATATAATACAGCAAAAACTTCTTTGTCTAATGTTATTTTCTCTACTAAATTCCCCTTTAAAGAAGGTATTATTGGAGGGACTCCTAAGCCCTTTTGATATAAAAAATTCGTATATGTAACTTCTTCTAATTGCTCTTCATATGTTTTATAGTTTGTAATTCTAACGAAGTAAGTACCTTGTGCCGTGAGACATTGATACATTTCATTTGTTATTGGTGTCATTTCAATAAAATCCAATGGATATAGTTTATTAATTAGTTTAAGTATCTCTTTTTCTATATTATTCATTTTAACTTCCTTTCCAAACATAAATTTTTCACTCACAAAACTACTAGTTCCTTAACTTACAAATTTCGTGTTTTATTTGGTAGAATTCTTTAAAAAAGATTTATCCCGTAAACGCCCGATTAGTATGGGATAATAATTAGTGGGGAGGAGCAAACCTCCACTGATTAAAGTTTCACTTTATTGGAAAGTTAAGTAAATGTATGGCAAAATAAGATAGCTGAAAAAATATGAAATGATTAGTTACATATGATATTTAAAGGTTCTAGAGGGTGGTTAATGTTATAGACCACAAGAAATATCAAAAGAAAGAGTTGGATACTTCTTATAATTATTAGTGAGGAGGGAGATAAATGAATGAACATATACAGCTAATGATTGAATGGATTGAGGGCAATTTAAAAAAGAGGTTTTCATTAGATAAATTATCTAATTATATGGGATATTCTCCTTACTTCTGTTCGTTTAAATTTCATCAAGTAACAGGGATAAGTATTAGACGATATATTCTTCTTAGAAGATTGTATTTATCAACGGAAGATTTGACGAATGATAGAAAGATAATTGATATCGCATTTGATTACGGTTACTCTTCGCAAGAGGCTTATAGTAGAGCATTTAAAACTGTTTTTGGTATAACCCCAGGAAAATTCCAACTTAACAAAATACCGGTTCAATCATTTATTAAACTCTCAATCAATGATGGCAAGGAGTGGGATAGAATGAATTTTTCTAGAAAAATTGAAGTTGATCAGTTACGAAATGCGAAGAGTGATCTGTTTGATAAAGATGTACTAAACATATTAAATGGTCAATTTATGTATGAAGAATTTAAAAGTGAAAAACTAATGGGGGAGTCTGATTACGCTCCATTTAATGAAGCTATGTGTGTAAATGCGACTACTGCACAGATTTTTGATGATGAGTTTATTAAAACAAGGGCAGAAGGGCACCAAGGTACTGTAGAAAATTATACGAAAAAGGTTATTCATCCTTTAGAGAATCTTTTTAAGAAAGAGTATAAATGTATTGTTTTATGGTTCGGTGAAGATATGTTTTGCCAAATGAATCTACTTACAGTACTTTCTTACCTTGAACAGTCTGGTTATAAGGGCAAAGTATACTTAAATAGCTTCAGAGAGGATGAATTTAAAGTAAGTCAAATTGAACTTGAATTAGGGAACTATTTTTCTGTTTACAATGAAGTTCTAGTAAATCATAAAAAGCCATCTCATGAGGTACTACCTGTAATGTATCAGGCGATAGATTTATATTTAGAAATGCTAAAAGAAAATAATGTAGTAGTAAAGTATATCTCCAAAAATAAAGGTTTACCAACACAAGAGTTATTAAAAAGGTTGTTTAATCTTTTTCCAACAATAGGGTATGGGGACCTACAATATATAGAGCTTATTAATAAAACGAGATGAAAATTGAAACTAATTAGAAGAGAATACAGTAAAAAAGATGCACCTAAAAGTATAGGTGCATCTTTTTTACTTATATTTGTTCAAGTAAATTTAACTCTTCTTCTACAAATGCCATTAATTCTTTTATTGTCTCACTAGAAAAATCAAAACGAATTCCAGCTGCTTCATATACCTCTGGTAAGGATTCAGAGCTACCTAGAGATAATGCTTGTTTGTAATTTTGTAGTGCTTGTTTAGGATTCTCTTTATATTGTTTATACATTTGCAATGCACCAAGCTGCGCAATTGCATATTCGATATAATAGAATGGTATTTCGAATATGTGTAGTACAGGTAACCAGCCAGTTGCTATCCAGTTTTCATAACCTTCAATATTTACCACATTCGATTGGTAAGTGTTATGTAATTCTAAATATTTTTCATTTCTTTCTTTAGCAGTATGATTTGGATTTTCATACATCCAATGTTGGAATTGATCAACGATAAGCATTTGTGGTAAATACTTAACAATATCTTTAAAGAAATCTAATTTTGCTTTTATAAATTCTTCTGTATTCTCATAAAATGTATCCCAATACTCCATCGAAAACAATTCCATTGTCATGCTGGCTAGCTCAGCTGATTCTGAAGGGATTTCTAAATATTTTTGTAGCTCTAGCTGCTTCATACATTCATTATGAATACTATGGCCCATTTCATGGAGGAAAGTAGTAACATCATAATGTGTATGATTGAGATTCATAAAAATAAAAGATAATTGAGAAGCAGGTAAGTGTTCGCAAAATCCTCCAGGTGCTTTTCCTTTACGACTTTCTAAATCTAAGCAATCATTTTTATGCATACGGCTCAATAATGCAGAAAATTCTGTGTCTAGTTTTTGTAAAATATGAGAACTTTTTTCGATTAAATCACTCTCGTCTTCAATGGGTTTTAATACTTTTTGATTTGGTGCGGCTGCTTTTAGATCCCACGGACGAAGTATATCTACTTGAAGTTCAGCTTTTTTCTCATTAAATATATTATCAATAAGTGGCACAACGTATTTACGAACGGATTCTGCAAGTTCATAGCAATCATCAGCCGTATAATCAAAACGTTCATGTTTTTTAAACATATAGTCACGATAATTATCTAATTGAATGTTTTTTGCCTTTTGGTGACGGATTGCAATTAATTCATTTAAAATATGTTGTAAATTATTTTCAACAGATAAAAATTTTTCAGAAATGAGCGTTTTTGCTTTTTTTCGTATATCACGATTCGGATTTTGTAAGTAAGACTGTAGTTCAGTAATTGTTTTTTCTTCGCCATCCCATAGTGCAGTCAAACTGCCTGTAATTTCGAAGTACTCGGTTACTAATTTGTCTTCTTTTACTTCTAAATCAATGTTCTTTTCACAAAATAATGTTTGCGCATTTTTTATTTTTTTATCTAGTAAGCTATAAGTTTTTGGATCAAGTTGCATTCGAAATGGTGACTCTAAATATTTATTATCAAAGGAATTTTGATAACGTTTCAAAAGAGGCCTTACATATTGTTGATCATATTCAAACGTATCTTTTATTTCTTTGTTATCTGTATTACATTGAAAGTCAATATAGTGTGATCTCAATTGTTCTTCGATTTCCCATATTAATTTCGACTGTATTTTCAGCCAATTTTCTAAATCTTCTCCTGAAGAAATGGGTTTACTTAATAAAGTAGACAATTCGTTTTCTAGCTCATGTAGATTACGGATATCGATCGTATTAGAGTTCTGCATTATTTACCCCTCACTTTTTATTTACTCAAGGAGGTATTCTTCTTTTTCGCTATAATTCCTTTTTTGCCCAAAAAGTTTGTACCTATTACACCAAGAACAATCATAAGTGTACCGATGATATGGTAGTAGGCAATTTGCTCGTGTAAGAATACAACGCCTGCAATTATAGTAATAAGTGTAGATAAGTTACTAAAAACACTTATTTTAGCTGCTTCAATATAAGATAATGCATAGTTTAATAATAATGCTGTCAGTAAGGATGATAGTAATCCTAAATATAAAATGGAGATAAGAAATGTGCTGTTCGTAAATGGCTTAAAGTATACAGTTATTGTGCCTTTGTTTATATGGCTGGCGATAGCGATGAAATTAAAACTAATAAAACCGAGTGCTGTCATTGTGTAGGTTAAATCCATTAACTTGAATTTCTTTGTCATTTTTCGAGCTAATACATTGTAGCAAGCCGATGATAATGCCGATAACAAAATGAGAATAACACCGATAAAGCTAGTTTTATGAGCTCCTATACCATTCATGATAAATATATAAATAACACCGATGACGGAAATAAGTACAGCTGTTTTTTGCCATGTATTCGTATACTCTTTTAAAAAATAGGAAGCGAGTATCATTGTAAATATAGGGATAGCAGCCTGTATAATTCCAGCTTCAGATGAACTTGTATATACTAGACCAAATGCTTGGAAAGCAAAGAACAGTGCTGGATAAAATATTGCAAGTGGTAAAAGTGCAAGTATGTTTTTAAATGATATATTTAACTTTACGAAACCGAAAATAACCGGAATACTTGCTGCTATGAAAGCAACTGTAAAACGATGAGCAAGAGTATCAAGAGGGCTCGTAATGGTTAGTGCTAGTTTCACAAACATAAATGAAAATCCAATAATAAATGAATAGAGTAATGCTGATATATATGCTTTTGTTGTATTTTTCATAATTTCACCTCATAGTAGTTAATTTCTTACTGGCCAGTATACGTACATAGTAATCTTTCTGATCTAGTGCTACAATGTGAACAAATAGAAACTGTACCGGTACAAATTAAATGTTGAGGGTGGTAATGATGTATAAGTATTTACATGTTTTAAACGATTTAGAAAGTATGATTCAAAATGGAGAGATAAAAGAAGGGAAGAAATTACCGTCTATACGGTCACTCGTTACGCAATATGAATGTAATAAGGCCACAGTTATACGGGCACTTCATGAATTAGAAAAGCGCCATATTATTTATTCTGTACCTCAAAGTGGATACTATGTTGTTAAGAAATCTGGAAGTTACATAGAGAATAACGAGATAATCGATTTCGCTTCTTCAGCACCAGATCCCGATGTTTTTCCATACTTAGATTTTCAACATTGTATTAATAAAGCGATTGATACATATAAGAATGATTTGTTTATATACGGAACACCGAAAGGATTGCCATCTTTAATTCCGGTTATTCAAAAACAGCTGACAAACTATCAAGTCTTCACAAAAGAAGAAAATATTTTTATAACGTCAGGTGTGCAGCAGGCGCTTGCAATACTAACTTCTATACCATTTCCGAATGAAAACGAAACGATATTAATTGAACAACCAACATATCATTTATATATTGAATATCTAGAAATAAATGAAATTCCTGTAATCGGCATTAAACGTACGAATGAAGGCATCGACTTGAATGAATTAGAACGTATATTTCGAACAGGAAAAATAAAATTCTTTTATACGATACCGAGATATCATCATCCACTTGGAACGTCTTATTCTAAAGATGAGAAAGAAAAAATCGTGCTATTGGCCAAGAAGTATAATGTATTTATAGTGGAAGATGATTATTTAGCAGATTTAGAAACAGATTCAAAAGCAGATCCGTTATATAGCTTACATAATTGTAATCATGTCATATATTTGAAAAGTTACTCGAAGATTATTTTTCCAGGTTTACGAGTCGGTGTGGCGGTTATTCCACCAGCTATTGCAAATGCTTTCCATAAATATAAAAAGATTTTAGACATTGATAGTCCAATGATATCTCAAGCTGCTTTAGAAATTTATATAAAGAGTGGCATGTTCGAACGCCATAAAAATAAAATTAAATCCTCCTATAATAAT